>CAZXRO010000060.1:0-12407 GCA_964642435.1 uncultured Ignavibacteriales bacterium | reverse complement strand
TTGAGATCGCCACGTCGCTGCTTCGCAACGCTCCTCGCGATGACTCGAGTGAGGGCTCGGTGGCAATGGCAGAACGCCTTCGGCATTCTTCCCTACCTGGAATCCCTCGCGATGACTCCAGTGAGGGGTCGGTGTAGATGGCAGGATGTCTTTGGCATTCGGCCCTACCTCAGGGTCGACGCCTGCCCGTTTCAAAGCGCGATACAAAGAGATAAGGTTGACTGAACCCACCGCAAGGGGTGGGGCACCGGCAACGTTGGCCTCCTTCCCTCAGGGATGGGGACTCAGGCCTTTTATGGAGAGGGGGCCAGGAGGGTCTTTTTCATGACCGAATGGAGGCGTTTGTTGGAGGCGAGGATTTCCTTGTCGAAGATGGAGTATTTGGTGCCATCGAGCTTTGTCACCCTCCCCCCCGCTTCGCGGACGATCACGACGGCGGCTGCGGTATCCCAGGGATGCAGTTTGAATTCCCAGAAGGCATCAACACGGCCGGCGGCCAGCCAGCAGAGGTCCATGGCAGCCGATCCGGGGCGCCTGACGGCTTGGGCACACTTGATCATGCGTGCGAACAGCCCGAGGTTGTTCTTTCGAGCGGTGGCAACATCGTAGGCAAACCCTGTTGCTAACAGGGCTCGGTCCAGCCGGGATTCATCGGAGACCAGGATCCTCCGGCTGTTCATGTGGGCACCGAGGCCGTGCCCGGCTGAGAACAGTTCGTGGCGTTCAGGATCGTAGACGGCGCCGGCGACAGGTTCACCGCGGTAGAGGAGTCCGATCGACACGCAGTAAATGGGGAAACGATGAGCGTAGTTGACGGTTCCATCGAGGGGGTCGATGACCCAGAGGAACTCAGACTGCTCGTGTTGCTCGGTTCCTTCCTCGGCGAGGATATCGTGTTCTTTGAAACGCTTGTTAATCTGGTTGACGATATACCGTTCGGAGCGGGTATCATACTCGGTGACGGGATCGATCCGTCCTTTGTAGCGCACGCTGTGCTGCTTGTTGAAGCCTCGTTTGAGCAGGCTTCCGGCGCCGATGGCGGTATCGGCCGCAAAGGCAACGAAACGTCGGATGGCTTGTTTGCTAAGATCCTGGTTCTTCATGGCGTCCTTGCCGTGGCAGCAGCTTTGGAGAATTCGCGGCTGTATTGCATTTGGTACAAGGTATGGTAAACGCCGCGCTTGTTCAACAATTCTGTGTGGGTACCGATCTCTCGAACCTGACCGCGATGGAGCACGATGATCTTGTCGGCCTTTTCGATAGTTGACAGGCGGTGGGCGATGACTATCGAGGTTCGTCCTTTCAGCAGTTCTTCAAGCGCCTTCTGTATGAGTTGCTCGGTTTCGGTGTCCACGGAGCTGGTGGCTTCATCGAGGATGAGGATATCGGGATCGAAGGCTAGTGCTCGAGCGAAAGAGAGGAGTTGTTTCTGGCCGGTCGAGAGTGTGGAGCCTCGTTCTTTGACCTCGGTATGCAGATCCTCGGGTAGTCCTTTGAGGAAGCGATCGAAGCCCACTCTGGTGAGTGCCTGGCGCACCTGTTGATCGCTGATGCGGGTGTCGCGAAGGCGGACATTGCCGGCATAGTCGCCTGAGAACAGGAAGACATCCTGCAGCACGAGTCCGAGGTGGGAGCGGAGTTCATGAACGGGCATCTGGTTCACCGGGACTCCGTCGAGGCGAATGGCACCTTTCTGGTAGTCGTAGAAGCGAAACAGGAGTGATACCAGCGAGCTCTTCCCCGCGCCCGTTGAGCCGACGATAGCGACGCGTTCTCCGGGTTCAACGGTGAAGGTGATATCCTTGAGTACCCAATCGTCGTCGTTGTAGGCGAAGTGCACGTGGTCGAACTCGATCCTGCCCTCGAAATGGCTGATATGAGTCGGTGCGTCCGGGTCGGACACGGCCGGGTCGGTATCGAGCAGATCGAAGATCCGTTCGGAGGCGGCCATGGAGTTTTGCAGAATGTTGTACTTTTCGGACAGGTCGCGAATGGGGCGGTAGAACTGCTCAACCAACTGAATGAAGGCGACCAGGGCACCAAAGGTGAGGGTGCCCTCGTATATTCGGACGCCGCCGAAGTAGAGCAGCAATCCGAGTGACACGGCGCCGATTATCTCAACGACCGGGAAGAAGATGGCATAGTAGTATATTTGTCGATGGTGCGCCTGGCGCAGGGCGTCATTGATGGTATCGAAGCGATCCCAGGTACGCTGTTCCTGGTTGAACAGCTGGGTGACGGTCATACCGCTGATCTGTTCCTGGGTGAAGGCATTGGTGCGGGCCAGCCGGGTACGTACATCGCGGTAGGCTCTTCGCACCTTGATTTTGAACAGGAGGCTCACGCCCAGCAGAACCGGCAGCACGAGGAAGGTGATGAGGGCCAACTCCCAGTTGTAGTATAGGAGAGCAGCGACAATGAGCACGAGGGTGACGATATCGCCGATGATGGTGACGACGCCGGAGGAGAAGGTTTCATTGAGGGCGTTGACGTCATTGGTGACGCGAGTGACCAGGCGCCCGACCGGATTTCGGTCAAAGAAGCCCAGGTGGAGCCGCTGGAGCTTGGTGTAGATCTCCATGCGAATAGTATGGAGGACCCGTTGGCCGAGAAGCTGCATAAGGAACTGCTGACCATAGCTGGCGATGAGGATGATGAGGATAACGCCGAGGAATATCAATGCGATGGTCCCCAGGCCGCCGGTATCGCCGGTGTTGATGTAGTCATCGATACCTATCTGGGTCAGGAAGGCCATGGAGACGCGCAGGGCGGACGATGCCAGCAACAGCACGGTGGCCACCACCACCATTGATTTGAACGGTTTGACGTAGCGTAGCAGCCGCTTCATGATGCGGCCGTCATAGGCTTTACCGAGGGCAACCTCTTCGTGATACTGGGCGTTGTTCATGACAGCTTATCCAGTTCTTCTTCGAGCAGTTGCGAGCGGTACAGAGACGCATAGGCGCCGTCCCGGCTCATCAATTCCTGATGGGTACCGCGTTCGACGATTTTGCCGTTCTCGAGGTAAATGATCTGGTCGGCGTCCTTGACGGAGGCGACGCGGTGCGAGATGACAATAGCGGTACGATTGGCCAGGACGGACTTGATGCGGGTGTTGATCTCGCGTTCGGTTTCGGTATCGACAGAGCTGGTGGCATCATCGAAAATAATCAGACCAGGTTCGATCAGGATGGCGCGGGCAATGGCCGCGCGTTGTTTCTGTCCCCCGGACAGGGTGATACCGCGCTCGCCGACCATGGTGTCGAACTGGTTTGGGAACTGGTCGACATCCTTGGCGAGGTCGGCGGTGTTGGCTGCCTGCAGTACGAGTTCCCTGGCGGCATCATTGCGACCGTAGGCGATGTTGGCCCCGATGGTATCAGAGAAGAGAAACGGTTCCTGGGGGGCGAATCCGATCTGTCTTCTCAGGGCGGGGATATCCCAGTCGTTGATATCGCGGTCATCGATGAAGAGCTGGCCACGTCCGATCGGATAGAGGCGGGCAAGCAAGGAGACCAGTGTGGTCTTACCGGAGCCAGTGGGGCCGACGATTCCGATTGTCTGCCCCGGTTCTATAGTGAAGCTGATGTCGGTGAGGACGGGTGAGTCATCGTATGAGAACGACAAGTTTCGAAACTCTATGCGGCCCTGCATGCGATCCCGGTGAGCGCTGTCGCCGCCGTTGGCGATGGCCGGATTGGTTTCGAGGACGTTGTTGATTCGATCCAGTGATGCCGTGCCCCGCTGGTATAGTGAAACCACCCACCCGAGGGCAAACATGGGCCAGAACAACATATTGAGATAGGCGAGGAAGGCGACCATCGTCCCGAGAGGGATAGTACCCTCGATGACCTTGAGACCTCCGAAGTAGAGCACGACGATGTTCAGGGCGGCGGCGAGAAAGAACAAGAAGGGGATGAAGAACGCCTGGATACGGGCGTAGTCCATATTGAGTTCGACGTATTTTTGAGACATCTTGTCGAAGAAGTTGATTTCGTGGTCTTCCTGACGGTAGGCGCGAATGACGCGGATTCCCGAGAGGTTTTCCTGAGCGGTGGCGGTGAGTTCGGAGAAGTGTTCCTGAATGCGTTGGAATCTCTGGTGGATAGCGTTGCCGAGCCGGTTGACGGCTATGGGAAAGATGACCATTGGTCCGATGGCATAGAGGGTGAGATCGGGTGACAATGAGATCATGAGGGTGACAGCGACGGCCATTGAGACGAGCGTATTGCCGATATACATCACCCCGGGGCCGATCATCATACGTACGGCCTCCAGATCATTGGTGGTGCGGGCCATCAGGTCACCGGTGCGGCTATTCTGGTAGAACGAGGGGGACAGCTTGAGCAAGTGACCGAAGAGGTCGCCGCGGAGGTTGTATTCGATCCATCGTGACATCCAAATGATAGTACGGCGCATAGCGAAGCGAAACACCCCGGCGATGACGGCGGCGGCAATGCCAATGAGGACCCAATTTCGTATTTCTGCAGGTGCGGCGCCCTTCTCGAGCAGATCGAATACGATTTTGGTGATATAAGGAATGGTCATGGCCAGCGTGTTGGTGCAGATGATAGCGATGGCGCCGAGTATCAAGTAGCGGCGGTACTTGCGGAAGTACCCGAGGATGTGTCTGAAGCGACGTTTGAAAGGTGTCTTGGTCTGTGTAGCGGTCATGCTATTCTAATTGGTCGTTTTGCAGTCAAAAAAGCCCGCCCGAAGGCGGAGCGTGCATACCAGATATTGTATAACACTGGTCGGAAATCAATAGTTCAGCAAATTGCCGAACAGGTGGATGGCCTCGATATCCAGTCGGGAGATCATATCCAGCAGGGGGAGTCCGCAATAGACGATTTGTCCATCGCCAATGCGCGAGACTGACAAGAGAGCGGCTCCAGTGGGTGTCGCAAGAACGCGTTCGGCGGGAGCTATGACAGCTGCCGCAACGGGACGTTGGCGATAGAAGTATGAGAGCAGCCCCTTGGTGGTGATCCGGTAGGGCATGGACATGACGCGGGCGGGATTGATCAACTCCAGAATGTCGTCCTGGTCCACCAGTTCCAGGCCGGGTGTGAAGGCGACTGGCAGGACGTTTCGGGGCCAATCCTCGGGTTGTCCCATCAGCACGATGGATCCACCAAACTTGAGGTAGGTTTCGAGCCGATCCTTGGCCTGCGGCAAGGACGGGAAGTTGTCGGCGGCTCCCGAGCCAATGACGATGACATCATAGGCATCGAGGTTGCCGGTGATAAGAGTTCGGTCGGTGAGGGGCTGGAAGCTGACATTGGCCATGCGGAGGACATCCTCGAGCTGGCCGGTGGTATCGGGGAGGAAACCGACGGTGATCTTGTTCGGGACCTTGCACTCGGCAATACGGATGCGTGCGGTATCGACAGCGACGATGCGTTCCTCGACAGCCAGGCGGATCAGCAGATTCTGGATACCGAGTTCGAAGAGGTTGGAGATGGAGAAGGGAATCTGGACAACTTCGAGTGTTTTTCCGCGCTCAAGCTGTACGGTCTGGCGATAGGCGCCGGCAAACAGGCCGCGGGGTGTCTCGAGGTTCAGGCGCACCTCGCCGGCGTAGGCCGCAGGCTTGGTGATCATGGCGCGCCAGCTCATGGAGGCTACCATGCGATCGACATCGAGATCAGGAACCGGCGGGACGAAGAAGTAGGGGGGTTCGAAGCGCACGTCGATCTCTGGTTTGGTCCAAATCGGCAGGACGCTGCGGATGGCGACCGGGGTGGCGCCATAGTGCAGCTGTGCCGTGAACAGCAGCGAGTCCGGTTCCTGTGCGGTTAGTCGCTCGGGGGCAATATCCACCAGGTATTCCTTCTCGTAGGACTGATGCGGAGCGATGCGCTTGCGGTGCTCATCGAGAAGGAGCGCGGTTGAATCCCAGTAGGGATGGAATTTGATTTCGGAGAGTTCAACCGCCTGGGGGCCATTGGAGGATACTGAGATACGATACTTGACGACATCGCCATGGGGAGTGCCACGGCGGAGGATGGTGCCGCTCCAGTCGAGGCCGACGGCGCTCAGGGTGGCATGTTCGGCGCACTCAAAGAGGCTGCTCAGGTAGCGTCGATAGGGTGGCGGGAAGCCGGGTTCGGAGCCAATGGTTGGTGGTTCCATGAGCTGGGTCAATTGTTTGTAGCCCTTGACGAGTAGTTCAGTACGCGCCTTGCCGAGTGCGAACCGGGCAGCCTTGAAGGCAGTGATATAGTCATGGGCGAGCTTGGTGTATGTGCGTTGCTGTGGGCCGTCGACGAAGGTCTTCTCTATGTTGTCCAGCAGGCGGAAGGTCTCCAGTCCGGAGAGGAAGGTGGCCTGGGGCTCTGGTGATTCCTGAGCGCTGTACACGAGTCTGTAGACGGCTATGCGCCGGTTGACGTGCCCAGAGGGGATGTAGTGTGAAAAGAGCCGGGGTAGTTCACGGTCGATCCGCTCGCGATAGCGGATGTTCAGTTCGCGGCTGTTGATCACGACCCGGTCCTGAGCTTGCGGCTGGTCTTTTGGCTCGGTGATCTGGTAGATTCTGAGGATTGGGAACAGTTCGTTTGGTTCAGCGGGCAGCGCCGTGAGCGTATCGACGAGTTTAGACAGGAGTGTGTCGGGGCGGCTGACACCCACCAGGACGATATCCGGCTTGCGGTCGGCCAACAGGTGTGTTACCAGGGAGGCGATCGCGGTCGTATCCGGGGGCAGGAAGTACCGGTGGGCATAGAGTTGGCTTGTCTCGATATGGGAGAGCTGGTGGCTCCAGGCGGCGCTGAGTTTGAGATTGACCAGGTCGATCCGGCACCCGATGGCATCATTGAGGTAGTACAGGGTCGGCCAGTCGATATCTTCCTCGTACTCGTACAGGTACATCACGCGCACATCGCACAGAGCGTAGTCGATGTCCGTTGCGGCTATGTTGCCGGCAAGGCCGAGAATGGCGGCCAGAAGTACTATGAGCATCAGACGGTGCCTGAGGATGTGGCTGGATCGGTTCATGTGCTGAATATATCGGCGAGGGGTTTTCAAAGTCAAATTTGAAAAACACGTTGGATGAGGAAGTGTTGTCTGGATACAGAGCAGGCCGCCTTTTCAGGCGGCCTGTCGGTAATGCTTGTGTTGATTGCAGGGAGTCAGATAATCTGCTTCTCGCGCAGTTTTGCGAACAGCTTATCGGCCATTTCCTCGGGTGTCTCGCCCTCGATCTTCTCTCCCTTGGGCCGCGGCGGCGGGGGTATGACCTTGACGGTTTTGGTGCCGGAGTTGGCGCCCACTGTGGAGGTATCGATACCGATATCGGCAGCGGTCCACTTGGTGATGGCTTTCTTCTTGGCGGCCATCTTTCCCTTCAGGGAAGGCAGACGTGGTTCATTGATTTCCTTGACGACCGAGAGGACGGCGGGGAGTGTGAGTTCGACGACATCGTAGCCATCCTCGGTCTGTCGGTGCACCACGGCTTTGCCGGCATCGACAGATTCGACCTTCTTGACGAACATAGCCTGGGGAACATCGAGGAGAGCGGCGACAGCTCCGGGGACCTGTGCTGAGTCTGAGTCGATGGCCTGCTTTCCGGCGAGGACCAGGTCAAACTCAGCGAGTTTCTTCAGTCCGGCGGCGAGTATTCTGGCGATTGCTTGTGGATCGGACCCGGTGAAGGCATCATCAGAGAGCAGATAGGCTTCATCGACTCCGAGTGCGAGACAGTCACGCAGTGCGGATTCGGTTCGATCGGTACCGACCGAGATGACACTCACCTTGCCGTCGTGCTTCTCTTTGAGGCGCAGTGCCTCCTCGACGGCATATTCATCGAAGGGATTGACGGTACCGGGTCCTTTGGGCAATTCCACCTGATTGGCGGCTTCATCGACCTTGACGAGTGCGATTTCCGGGACCTGCTTTACGAGTACAACGATGTTCATAGTCACTCCTGGCGCCTTGGGGGGCGGGTGTTAGTTCGCATTGAATGGTTCGAATATGGCCGATATGGGAGCGATTGTCAAGACCATCGAGCTGGCAGGCCGTAGAGGTGAGGGGATAAGGCAACAGGCCCGCCAAGTGGCGGGCCTGTTTGTGCTGCTATTACAATAGTTGCGTTCGAAGGTGCAAAACCGGACTTAGCGTTTGCGACGGGTAGTCGTTTTGCGCTTAGTCGTAGTTTTCTTCTTCGCGGTCTTGGCCGGTTTCTTCTTAGCTGTCGCTTTCTTGCGAGTGGTTGTCTTGCGAGCGGTCGTCTTGCGGGCGGTCGTGGCTTTCTTCTTCGGCGCCGCTTTCTTGCGCGCGGTAGCCGGTTTCTTCAACCCGAGTGCCCGAGCCTTGGACTTGACCGAGGAGACCGAGCGTCCCAGAGCCTTAGCGATTTCCGGGGTGGTCTTGGTCTTGTACATGGTCCGCAGCTTTGACTCCTCGCCCTTGGTCCACAGCTTGGCGCCCTTGCGCACCCCCACCTTGCGGGTGGTGGTTTTGCGGGCCGGTTTGCCAGCAGTCTTGGCGGCCGCCTTGCGGGTTGTCTTGCGAGTAGTTTTCTTCGCCGTCCGTCCCGCTGGTTTCTTCTTAGTCGCTTTACGCATGGATCAGATGCTCCTCGTAAAAGGGTTATAGGCTAAAGTTCTTCGTTGTCATGTGTCATGGTCCTTTATTCAATCATCCGGGGTCGACCAGCGGCCGCACCCTGATGCACCTTTGGTGCAATAACACAGATGTTAAATACATGTCAACTAAAAAAGTGCAACGGCGCTCGGTTGGTGAGGGAAGCACGCTGTGATGCGTCTTTGGGCCCTGCTTCCGGGGACGGGTATTCCGGCGGCAGGGATGGTGGGTGAGGTGGAAGGTGGTGGTGCTACTGTGACTGCTGTTGGGCCCGGAAGTGATCCAGTGCGGCGGAGGCGGCGCGCTGCTCGGCTTCCTTCTTGGAGAACCCTGCGCCGGAGCCAATGCGCTCACCATCGACAGTGACGACGACGCTGAAGACCTTTTCGTGGTCCGGTCCGGACTCGTTGACAACCTCGTACCTGGGCATGCCACTGCCGCGGGCCTGGACGAGTTCGAGCAGGGCGCCCTTGAAGTTGCGATGGGTGCGGTCGGAGACAATATTCTCTTTGCGGGTGTAGATCAGGCGGAGCACAATATCACGGGCGGCATCGAGTCCCCCATCAAGATAGGCCGCTCCGATGATTGCCTCGAAGGCATCGGCGACAATCGACTGTCTTTCACGGCCTCCCGCGCGGTCTTCATCATCGGAAAGCAACAGATACTGATTCAGGCCGACATCGATAGCAATTTCGGCCAGAGTGTTTTCGTTGACGAGCTTGGCTTTGGTCTTGGTGAGTTGACCTTCCATCATCTCGGGGTGGTCCTCATAGAGCCGGTCGGCGATGATTAGTCCGAGGACGGAGTCGCCCAGGAATTCGAGTCGTTCATTTGAGGGCAGGTCTTTGTTGAGGGAATGGGAGTATGAGCGGTGGGTCAGAGCCAGAACCAGTAGCCCGGGATCACGGAAGTGGTAGCCCAGTAACTGCTGTGTATTCTCCAGTTCGGCGTGCCCGAAATCATCCCCGAGCATCCCCAGCAGTTCCTTCAAGCGAGACCAAATCGACATTGTGGTGCGTGACTGTCTGTTAGCCTACATTACGGGTCCGAAGATAATGGAGATATTGTGACCTCCAAAGCCGAAGGAGTTAGACAATGCATACTTTATGGTATGGTCGCGGACACCTTCGGGAACGAAATCCAGATTGCATTCGGGGTCTTGGTTTTCGAGGTTGGTGGTCGGGTGGAGCTTACCGTGCTTGATTTGCAGCAGGGAAGCGATCAACTCGACCGCGCCGGCGGCGCCGAGCAAGTGTCCGAGCATGGATTTCGACGAGTTGCACGGCACGTTGTCGGCATGTTCTCCGAAGACGGCCCTGATGGCCTTTGCTTCGGCAATATCTCCGAGTCCGGTACTGGTACCGTGCGTATTTATGTAATCGACATCGGCTGGTGTGATGGAAGCATCCTTAATGGCCGATTCCATAGCCCTGCGGGCGCCGATACCTTCGGGGTGTGGCGCGGTGATATGGTATGCATCGCCGCTCTGTCCTGCCCCGAGCAGTTCACCGAACATTTCGGCCCCGCGGGCTTTGGCATGTTCGTATGCTTCGAGGATAACGATCCCTGATCCCTCGCCGATGACGAATCCATCGCGGTCGACGTCAAACGGTCGGGAGGCGTGATGGGGGTCGTCGTTGCGGGTGGAGAGGGCCTTGGCCTGGCAGAAGCCAGCCAGGCTGGTCGGGGTGATGGCGGCCTCAGAGCCGCCGGTGACCATGACATCGGCTTCACCGCGCTGAATGATGCGCATGGCGTCGCAGATGGCGTGGCCGGAAGAGGAGCAGGCAGAGACGGTGGCATAGTTTGGTCCACGGTATCCCAGTCGAATGGAAATGAGCCCGGCACACATATCGGCGATCATCATGGGGATGAAGAAGGGTGATACGCGGGTGGGGCCGGAATTGAGCAGCAGGGCATGCTGCTTTTCGAAGGTAGCGATGCCACCGATACCGGAGCCGATAACGACGCCACATCGGTCGGGGTCGACATCTGCCGATTTCAGGGCAGACTGGGCCACCGCCTGTTCGCTGGCAACGATGGCATACTGCTGCGCGAGGTCCATTCGGCGCAGTTCTTTTTTGTCAATATAATCTGTTGGCTGGAAGCCGACGACCTCGGAGGCGATCTGTGATGTCAGGTCCTTGGTATCGAAGTAAGAGATGTGTCGGACACCCGACGCACCTGTGGTTAGTCCCTGCCACAGATCATCCACCGTTGAACCGAGTGGGGACACTACCCCCATACCGGTGACGACAACACGCCTGTTCATAAGCTATACGCTCTCTGATTGCCCCCCGGCACTATTGTGCCGAGGGTGCAATGCAAAGATCGTTACTTAGTGTGCTCGTCTATGTAGTTGATGGCATCACCGACGGTGGTGATTTTTTCGGCATCCTCGTCGGGGATCTGGATCTCGAAGGCTTCTTCGAGGGCCATGACCAACTCGACGGTATCCAAAGAATCCGCACCGAGATCCTCAACGAACTTGGCGGTGGGTACTACCTGGCCTTGATCAACACCGAGCTGCTCCACAATGATCTCTTTCACACGATCTTCAACAGAAGCCATGACATTTCTCCTCAGGATAGAGTCTATAACGTTCGTCTGTTTCTTTTCATTTCAACTAATAGTCAGACCGCCATCAACGGCCAGCACCTGGCCGGTGATATACGATGCCTGTTCCGATGCAAGAAAGATTACGGCGGCAGCGACATCTTCCGGCGTACCGGGACGCTTCACGGCAACCTTATCCAAGAAGGCCTGTTTGGCAGCATCCGGGATAGCATCGGTCATTTCGGTCGCAATGTATCCGGGTGCGACCGCGTTGACCGTGACGCCTCGTGCCGCCAGCTCTTTGGCGGCGGTCATGGTCAGGCCAATCAATCCAGCCTTGGACGCGGAATAGTTAGCTTGTCCGGCGTTCCCTGTCAAGCCTACAACAGAGCTAATATTAACTATTTTGCCGGACCTTTGTTTCATCATGATTTTGGCCGCGGCTTTCGTGACAAGAAAGGCGCCCTTTAAGTTGATGTCAAGAACGAGGTTCCAGTCCTTTTCATCCATTCGGATCATGAGCGTATCGCGGGTGATACCGGCGTTGTTGACGACGATATCGACGCTTCCGAGTCGCTTGTTGGCGGTATCGATGAGGTTGATTACCTGTTGTTCGTCGGTCACATTGCATGCGATGCCGATGGCTCCTGATCCGATTTGTGCAGCGACTTCATCGCAGGCGGTCTGATCGAGGTCGCTGATGACTACTTTGGCACCCAACGCAGCCATGCGTTCTGCGATAGCTCGACCAATCCCGCGGGCTGAGCCGGTGATGATAGCGGTTTTGGAATTGAAATCAATCACAACCAGTGAACTTCCCTGTTTCAGTTTTGTCTTGGGCCGATTATGCGGAGAGATTCTCCAGGTCGGCCAGGGTATCCAAGGTCAGCAGGCTCTCCGGGCGCATGTCGCGTTTGGCGAGCGAGGAGAGCACTTTGCCTGGTCCGATTTCGATTACGCGGGTGACGCCTTCATCGGCCAGGTACTTCATGGTTTGCGCCCACCGTACGGGCGAGGTTATCTGCTGAATGAGCAGGTTCCGGATATCATCGCTTCCATCGACCGGTCGAGCGGTCACATTGGCGATGACCGGTGTTTTGGGGCTCGCGATGGTGATCTCTTGCAGGTAGCTGGCCATGCCATCTTTTGCTGAGGCCATGAGTGGTGAATGGAAGGCGCCGCCGACTTCGAGCATGACAGCGCGTTTTGCTCCCTGCTCTTTGGCCAGTCGCACGGCTTGTTCGACACTGACGATACTTCCGGAC
>CAZXRO010000059.1:0-12455 GCA_964642435.1 uncultured Ignavibacteriales bacterium | reverse complement strand
GTAAAATTGACAACCACAACATCCCGCTCGTGCTTCGGCTCAATCACAGGGAAATCCTTGAACGCCGGCACCAAATCAGCCACAAAGGCATCGTCACGTGAACGGATCCAGAATATGAAGTCGCGCTCAATCGTCTCCTGCGTAGCATAGTCACGGAACACGTTGTAAATCGTGTCAGCCGTCGCCATCACCCACTGATCCTCAGGCATGGTCGTGTCACCACGCGATGACCGAGCGGCTACAAGGTTGAACTCCGAATTGATGAAGTCCGTGTCACTCACACGAAGATACTGCTCAAAATCACCAAAATCATCGCCAAAAACACTGTCGATAGCGCCCATAGCAGCATCATCATTCTCATCGACTATGAATGAATCGCACTCGATGATGATCTCGTCGGCAATCGTCGTATCACAGGTGTATATGTAATCTCCATTGCGATAACGCTTACCCTCACGTGTCACAAAGACATTGATCTGGTAATTCTCATAAAACTCTTCAAGGCTCGGCTCACCGTCTCCACCAAACGGTCCATACAATCGCCACTCGAACTCAAACGGCGGCGGATCCTTCGGGTAATCAGCCTTGTCCGAACCCTGCCACCTAAGCATTACTCCCGTGTTCACACCTCCGCGCTCAACCGAGTTCACAAACGGAGTCGTCCCCTCAGGAATGGCGAAAATCGCCGTGTTGGGAGGATTGGTGTTGCGTGAGTATAAACGGTACACAATCTCCGAACCCATACCCTCAGCATCAAACGCCTGCAGGAAAATATACTGGCGCACATACGAGGTCACAGGGTCGGAGGAATCCGCTATAAGCGGAACACTGTTTGTCGTCTTCTGATCAGCCGCCGTCGGATCAACATCGATTATCGTCCACATCGAATCCCCAACCGATGCAATATACGCCTCCGGTGACATCGTATTGCCCGATGGAACCGCCCAGACGTGGTAACGGTAATAGTCGATCAAACCATCGCGATCGGTCCCATACCAGTACACCACCGGGTTGCGCGAAAACTGCTCCCCATCAGGCGGAATGTTCGTGAAGAATACCTTCGGCGGCTCATTGGCACTGAATTCTCCCGCCAGCTTATCGGTACAGGCTCCCATCAGGATCGCCATACCAGCCGTCACCAGCACCAGCGCCGCAACCGTCGATACGGTAATTTTGCTCTTTATGTTCATCATGATCTTACTACCCTACCTTCGTTAGAACGCAAACGCCAATGAGAATCGGTGCACTTCTGTCAAAATACCGAAATCCTGGTACGCATAGTCAACTCGCATCTCGCGATCCTCGCCGAACGGCAGGCGCAAACCGCCGCCAAGCGTGAAACCATCGGCATCATAATTGAACCGACCGCCTCCACGCAGTATGAATCGCTCCTGGAATACATACTCAAGACCGGTGTTATACTTCTCAAGGTTATCCGATGGGTGCGCACCCTCAGCCGAAAATCTCAGGATGTGATCATAGCCGTCAATGACATTAATCGAACCACCAAACTTGAAGTTGATCGGCAACGGGTAAGAGTTCTGGATGAACTTCATGTCGGGACCAAAGTTCGTAATCGCCATCCCGATCCGGAAACTCCGAAAACCGGTGTCGTAGTTCGTCCCAACATCCGCCGCCCAACCGTTCGATGAATAATCGTGAGCGTACTCCCCGATATACTTCACGGTGAAACCAATCGAAAAACGGTCCGTCAGGTAACGACCATAACCCACCGCCAGCGAAAAACCGTTGTATCCAAACGTCCGACCCGTACCAAACGCCTGACCATCGGAATACGTCGTCTCAATCATCTCACCGGATGTCAACGCATAAACGCCTATACCCAACACTCCACCAATCGACTCCAGCGGCAACCCAATACCACCGAAACCATAACCGACATCTGCCGGCATGTCAATGTAGGTAAACATGGCCTCCCGGTTGTACAGCAACACCAGCGCCGACGGGTTGTAGTAGATAGCCGATATGTCGTCAACTACTGCCGTAAACGCCTCAGCCATGCCCATTGCCCGGGCCGAAACACCCAGCTCCAAAAACTGCGCGCCGGTGGTACCCACCTTGGCCTGAGCCATCACTTTCGATGGTGCCGCAAGGCATACCACTACCGCCAGCAACGCCACAATCAGCAGCGCTCTCCGATGGTGTGCCATTACCTTAGAAACCCAACCTGTTTGCACGAGCATGATAACCTCTATATGTAAATCCTGTAAATTCTTCCCAACACCTGTTCCCTACAGGTTCACCTCAAGACCAACACGAATCTGACGTCCATAATCCCAGTGAGCCGGATTGGCATCGTAAGCCGTTCCACCAGAAATCACCTGGTCAATATTCTGCTGCGTGTCCGGACGACCAGTCGACGAATACACGTATGAGACGTTCTTGTTGTCGAATATGTTCTCAACCCACACAATAAAGCTGTAGTCCATACCCACAAACTTGAACTCCTTCGTGAAACGGATATCGAAATTCACAACCGAGGGCATCCGCAATGAGTTGCGCTGAATGTCCTCACCCGACTCACGGTCAATACCAGGATACAAATCCGACGGCGTGTACGGACGACCACTCTGAATCAACGTCTCTACCGACAACGACCACCCATTCGGAATCGGAAGACCAAACAACCGCGGCTTCACCGTCTGCGGTATGTAGAACTGAATATTACCTACCAGAGAGTGACGAACATCGTGATCCAGCGGAGCCTCATCCAACGGCTCGCGAGAAAGCTCGAAATCGGACAGGTAGTTCTCGTTGGACTGCGAAGCCTTACCGTAGGCAAACGCATACGTGTAACTCAGCATTCCACTCACATACCCACCACCATACTTCTCAAGCGTTACCTCGAATCCGCGGCTGCGACCATAGTCCGTGTTGCGGTACTGCTGGTACTCCAAACCACCAACACGAACCACATACGAGTTGATCTTGTCAAACTCGTCCTTGAAATATCCCGACATGTCCAGCGAATAGTAATCAGACATCGCATACTTCACACCAAACGAGTACTGTACCGTCTTCTTGTAATCAAGGTTGTAGTTACCAATCACCGTGTTCTCGGTAATCGACGCCGTATTACGGGCATACATACGCTGCAGATCCGGAAGCTGATAGAAGTGACCATAGTTGAAGTGGACCTTCGCCTTATCCGAAATCGGATACGAGAAACCAATACGCGGCGAGATCTTCTGACGGTCACCCAGGATGATACCCGAACCCAGGTCGTCCTGCTCCGCAATCGGAATCAAACGATCCGTGTCCTGGATGAAATAATCCCAACGGAAACCGATCGAGGCAATCATCGACCCGTACTCCAGCTTGTCACGCATATACAGATAACCACCCCACGGCTTGTAGGCGAACATGTCACGGAACGAACCGCGGTTCGGATACGGACCACCGTCAGGTCGACCACTGTACCGGTTGTACGGACGACTGATCTCCTGATACTCGAAATCACGGAAGCGCGTCGCAAAACCCGCCTTGAGCTCATGATTACCAAGCTGCCAGAACATCTTGAATTCGCTCGTCAACGTGCGCGTGTTATGGTAATGCCACAACATGTTCTGGTCGTAACTGTCAAACTGCAGGAAGCTCGCGGCACCGCCCGGATCCCAAATGCCGTTATCGTTAATATCCACAAAAGGCTCACCATCGTCATAGGTCGTATTCTCGTTCGGATCGTCATACAACCCGTTGCCGTTACGATCCTCAAAAGGAATCCCCGGCTCCCACTGGCTGCCGGGACCATCATACGAACCGTTACGATTCAAATCGTTCGTCAAACGGTCCCACTCATCAATACCCGGATCATAGACACCGTTGCCGTTAATGTCCGTAAACGGTTCACCAATCACCGAATCACCATTGATAAACGGCTCCGGCTCACGCGTGTCAACCGACCAGTAGCGCGGCCCATCCAGAATACCGTTACCATTCTTGTCCTGAAGGAAATCACCCTCGTCCCAAACACCGTTGCCGTTCAAATCAATGAACGCCTCTCCCTCAAGACTGTCCAGCACAAGGTTGTCATTGAATCGGAAGTTCGTGTAGTTCTCAACTCCAGCCTGGTTGTTCGGCAGATTCAACGACGAGAACTGCATTCCATCCCACAGGTACTCACCAAACGTGTACGCCCCACCCGTGAAGTCGGTGCCATAACTCGTCGTGTCAGGGAACAGATTGATAATCGGCTCCGGCGCGTCATAGACACCGTTATTGTTGTTATCCTGGAAAGACTCCCACTCCTCGTCAAGCGGAATATCACTCGGATCAATTCCACGACCAGGGTTCGTCGGATCACCCGGCTGCTGCCGAATACCATTCTCCGTGTACGATAACACGGCCTCGTAGTTCATGTTCCGTCCCAGAGTCTGCGATACCTCCAGCGAAAGCGAATTCCACCACGACTCCTGCACCGGGGCCGTGCTGGGCGAATAACGGAAATCCCAGTCAAATACCGTACGATCAGTGGTCGAATTCTTGTACGACAGGATCATCTTCAAATCCTGGCGCGGACGGAACTTGATATTCGACATCCAGTAATACTTGTTGATCAGACGCTCCGGAACATCTACCCCCAGCACGCTCAAATCCCGGACCCGACGAGAAGTCAGATCAGTGTCATAGTCCTCGTACTGAAACACACCATCAGACTTGTCAATCTCACCATAAAAATAGTACGTCAGTTCCTTGTCCTCGAACCAGTTGATACCCAGGGCAGGAAGCAGCTTGCCCTTGAAAATCGGATCAGGACCGGAAACAGAAAAACGGAAGTAGTCATTGTTGCGCGAATACTTGTTCAGATCATCGTTCCCGAAATCATCAGTGATAAACTGCGAATTCACGCGCGTGATATCCTTGGAACCGGTCTGGGTGGTAATCTTCACAATACCGGACAAGGCGTCACCATACTCAGGATCGAATCCGTCCTTGATAACCGTGAACTCCTGAATCGAACCCGACACCAGCGAAAGCTGAGCACCAGCCTGACCCAGACCACCAAGCGGATCGCCAATTGTCACACCATCGACAATATACGAAATCTCGCCCGCACGACCACCACGGATGAATACCTCGCCCTGCGTGTTCGTCACCACACCCGCAACCTGCGTCAACAACTCGTCAACCGTCGTCACCGGTTTACGCTCGATCGTCTCCTTCGAAATCGTCGCCTGGTTGGACACCTCGAACACTTCCAGCACATCACGATCACCAACTACCGTGATCTTCTCATCGAGCTCGCTGACACTCTTCTCCATGGCCATGTTCTGCTCGGTACTCAGATCAGCGTTGACCTCGACCTCAGTGATGTCCACCGTCTTGTAATCAAGGTGACTCACCCGAAGCACATAGGTACCCGGCTCCACCTGACGGATCAAATACCGGCCGTCAAAATCCGTCATGGCGCCGCGGGTCGTCCCCACAATCAATACCGAGGCTCCCACTACCGGCTCGCCGGATTCCTTGTCTGTGATTGTACCCTTGATCTGGCCCACCGCCGCTGCAAATACGCCCGCCGGGGCCAGAATGGCGAATGCCAGAAGAATTACCAGAGCGAAGCGATGCCTGTTTCCGTTGAGCATCTCCATGCCTCCTAAAAGAACACTTACTTTTCGTTACCACCCGGGAAGCTAACCCTGATCACCATAAGACAGGCGTCAACCAACCCAACATGCTCTGCAAAAATGACTTACCAACAAAGGCAGGATAAAGCTGTGAGGAAATAGCTTTGTCGAAAAGTCAATGATACCTCCGTCGCGTAAACCGTTATACGGCAATACTCACCAACCACCATCAGGCTGGCGATCAAGTGGCAATAATAGCCACGGATCAACCGGCAAGTCAAGCGATTTCTCGCCCGCGGTCAGCGCCCTCCAATACGCTATCCTTAAGACTGCTCATGTACCGCAACTGTTTAGTACTTCTCGCAATACCAACCGTTTTTTTCGCACCAGATCCCGACGACCCCTCACCTGCTTCGCCTCATCACGACCAAGCGGACGACACTCGAAATCAATTCCCAATACTCGCTCAAACGCCCTCACCAAACGAGCACTATCGACCTCCAGTATCTCCTCCGTAACCGACTGACTGGCACATTCTTCACATTCACCAATCATCCCCAGCGCCGGATGACGAACCACGCCGCCAATCTTGATCGCTCCATGCTGCAATAACGCTCTACCAACCCGTCGCTGCGCCGAGGCTACCACCTTTCCAGCCGCCGACTTGATCTCGTGCCGCGCATGCGAGGCAAAACAGGGCGCCTTGTGAAAAAAATCCGGCCTCGCATTGTCACTCGAGGAGTGGCGCATATATTGCGATTCCAAACCACGCGCCTGAAGAAACATCACCAGCGCTTCACTAATCACCTGACCCGTCTGAGCTATCGATCCCCCCAAAACCGTCCCCTCCAGCGCCCCCAGATCAGCCGCCACCGCATACGTCAACTCCGATTTATCATGGTACAAAGCCCGCCCCCCGGTCACCCGCCGAATCACCGGTGTCCCGCCGACCTGCTTCCAGTCCAGTGTAGCATCCTCACGTTGATTGCGCCCGAATGTAATCGCTCCCGGCCGCCACGTGTACAAACGCAACCACAACGGACATCGCTCCCCCGAGACTCCCACCACTCCCTCCAGGCGGCCCACCCCTCCGTGGGATTCCCCCACCCCAGCTAAACTCCCGCCTCCATCCCCCATCACCTGCGTCAGCAGCCATTCATCGACCGCCATATTCCAATCCGGGTCGCCCGCGAAATCTGCAAAAAACCTGCCTTTGATCATGCCGTCAAGATACCACTAAACACTGCCCGGGGCAACAACCACCACCACAAGCTTGACTTTACCACCGCTCCACACCAACCTTCACAAGTCAGCTTCATGGACAGCCGACAAGTGAAAGAGAAACAACTGTCCAACACTGACACCGTATCGAACAGGACACAAAACAGAACCGCATACAAGGGACACAAGCCATGAAACACCGCCTTCTCACCATCACCCTGATCGCCATCGCCCTCTTCATCGCCTGCGGCGAGCAACAAAAGCAAACCGAACAGCCACCACCAGAATCACCCGAGGCCGAACTCACCCTTGAACAACTCGCCGACTGGATGACAGGCTCCTTCTCCTCCGCCGACCAGGCCACCGAGGACAGCAGCTTCTTTGACATCCGCCTTGAAATGTCGCGCATCTGGCCCGAGCGGACCGATGGCTACTGGCTCTATATCGAACAGGCCGCCGCCGCCAGCCCCGATCTCCCCTATCGCCAACGCATCTACCACCTCACCAGGCCCGACAGCGCCACCTTCGCCAGCGAGGTCTACGAGATGGCCGACCCCGAACGCTTCACCGGCAGCTGGGCTGCGCCGGAGAACTTCGCTATCCTCACCCCCGACTCACTCATCGAGCGCACCGGATGCGTCATTCACCTCCGCCCGGAAACCGACACCTCCGTCACCGGCAGCACCCGCGGCGAGGACTGCCTCAGCAGCCTCCGCGGTGCGTCCTACGCCACCAGCGAGGTCCGCATCACACCAAACGCCCTCATAAGCTGGGATCGCGGCTATGACTCCACCGGCATCCAGGTCTGGGGCGCCGAGAAGGGTGGCTACGTCTTCACGAAACTGGAGAACTACCCCCTGACCCCAGCCGAGTAGCTTGCGGAGATGCCCCACCGCCCCAAAGGGATCACGATGCGAGGTCACAACACCACCACTCTCACCCCCCGGCGGCCCTTGATCCGTGATTTCGGCCCACCCCTCCGGGGTGAGATCTTGCACCCATTGAACGTGCCCCGTTTGTGCTTCCGTCCACCTTTGAGGTAGGGCAGGATGCCGTCTTCGGCGTCCTGCCTTTCGCATGCTTGTCTGTCGGGTCGCTCCTCTTCCTTTGTGGCCCGGTGCCCCCCGCTCTGCGGTCGGATCCGTAAGTTTGTTGGTCGCATGGGGTGCCCCGATCCGAAGGATCGGGATCAGATATCACAAGGGGTGGATCCTCTTCCTCCTCCGGTTAAATGAGGCCTGCCCGCCCCCACCGCAAATGAGAAACACAATTGACATGGCGTTAGCCCGCCCCCGGAACATCACCTCCCCCGACAACGTTCTATAAAAAGTATGCAACCTGAAACCACCACCCGAACCGAAAACGAAGCCGGCACCGACCGCCACACCACGCACAACATCCTCAAGCTCCTGGCCACCCTCGGCGCTACCTTCGTTGTCGCCACCATTGCCTCTCAATTCATGCCCGGCCCGTGGTACGAACAACTCACCAAACCCTCATGGACTCCGCCCAACTGGGTCTTCGGCCCCGTCTGGACCATCCTCTATGCCGCGATGGCCATCGCTGCCTGGCTCGTCTGGAAAGGTCGCTCCCTGTCCGAGGTCGCTCGCCCCATGGCCCTGTTTGCCGGCCAGCTCCTGCTCAACGGGCTGTGGTCATATCTTTTCTTCGGACGCCAGATGATCGATATGGCCTTCATCAACATCCTCGCCCTCTGGCTACTCATCATCCTGACCATGATTGTCTTCTGGCGATTCAACAAGTACGCGGGTATCCTGTTCGTCCCCTATCTGCTCTGGGTCACCTATGCCGCCACCCTCAACTTCGGCCTCATGTACCTCAACTAACCCCGGCCCCATCACAACCCCTCGATTACCTCCACCCGATGTAACCAACTGCCCACCCACGCCCGAAGCTCATCCGATATCACCGTCTCAAGCTCCATCGTCAGCGACCCATCCTCGTTGCGCGTTAGTACCTGCGAGGGATGCCAGATCCGTTCGGCCACCACATCCGCAATATCCTCAGCGAACTTCAGTACTACCCGCTCCGGCTTCAAGTGCGACCCCCCGAAAATACCAAACCGTCCCTCGCGTAGCTTCTCCAGGCTGAACTTCGGATCACGCTCGAACCGCTCTCCGGTGTACTCCACCGATCGAATACGCTGCACCGGCAGCAGGATGTAATTGTCGTGTGCCGACACATACACCACCGCATACATCGCCCCCTTGTGATACAACAACAGATACGGCTCCGCAGTGAACTCCGACTCCTTCTCCGCCGTCCCCCGCTTGTACACGAACCGACACGTCCGGCACTCCGAGGTCCCTTTCACCAACATGTCGATCTTATCCGAATGATCCGTGTAATCGATATACCCCATGAACGTCGCCCCGAACATGTCGTGAGGCAAATCCCCCCCATCGGTCGACTCAAATACCTTCGGGCCAATCAACTGCTTGGCTTTGTCCAACAGCGACCAGATATCTTGCTCCAGGCGCGTCCCCTTCGCCACCACCGAAAGCCGCTCCAGAAAGAACGAGGCCAGCAACTCCTGGCTGCCAATCGTCTGGGGAATGAACTTCAGAAAATTCCGCGGCACCCGCCAAACTTGCTCGCGGCCCTTCAATGACTCACACTGGATCGGAATATCAGCCGCCGAGATCTCGTGCAAGTCCCGCAACAACGTACGTTTCGGCACCTTACGGTCAAAATACTCATACAGGTCCGCCACCGTCACCTGACGGTTCAAGTACAACCGCTGCATTATCCTGATCACACGCTCGATCTGCTTGATTTCCGGCATCTGTCACACCCCGCTTTCATGAACAATCCTGATCAAATCACAAGAAAATCACATCTTTTCGCAAATATCTCACACTATCGGTCATCAGATGACGGATAGCAACAACATACTTGATTACACACAGGCGATGACCCCAAAAGGTCGCTCCGCCAAACCGGATAACGCAATTGGGAGGGATAACCAAGTGGATAGCCTCGTTACCGAGTTTCTCAAAAAAGTCACCTTGGGCGAGATCACCCAGTTTGAGCACATGGCCGCAGTCCCCCTGTTCGGACCGACCAATGGCCCATACTATCTCACACTGACCGAGGCCATCGCCGACGGCCTGTTGAGCGTCTCCGAAATCGACAAGCACGGCTCCGTCCCGCAGCTGCGCGTGGACAACCAGGCCGACCTGCCGGTGCTGCTTCTCGATGGCGAGGAACTCGCCGGAGCTAAACAGAACCGCGTGCTCAACACCACCATTCTGGTCAAGGCCAACTCAACCACCATCATCCCGGTCAGTTGCACCGAGCAGGGCCGATGGTCCTATAACTCGCCGACATTCGCCGATTCGGGCTATGTTATGCCCCCCCGCGCCAGACGAGGCAAGACAGCCAATGTATCCGCCTCCCTCTCCAACAAACAGGGCTTCCAGTCCGACCAGGGAGAGGTCTGGAGCGAAGTGCACGAGATCGCCTGTCTCATCGGGGCACACTCGAAGACCGGGGCCATGCGCGATATCTACGAGTCTCGCCGAACCAGCCTCGATGATTACCTCAAGGCTTTCCCCATCGCCGACGGTCAGACCGGCGTGCTCGTTATGATCGATGGTGCCCCGGTAGGCCTGGACATTGTCTCGCGCCCGGAGGCGTTCGAACGTATCGGCCCCAAACTGATCACCAGCTACGCCATGGAGGCGCTGCTGTCCACCCACGAAAAACCGGTCGCAGCCTCGATCAACACCGCTCTGCGGTTTGTCAGCCAGGCCCGCGCCAGCCACGGCGTCAAATACGATTCTGTCGGCCACGGTACCGACCTGCGCTTCGCCTCCGCTCACGTCGTCGGCTCGGCCCTGGTCTATAATGAACACGTCATCCACGCCGCCTTCTTCCCGCGCGACAACGATAGCGACAGCGGCCACATGAGCGGTCCGAGCAACCGCCGCATGTTCCGAATGTAGGGGGCCAAAAGGGGGCTTTGGGCTCTTGGGGGTTGTCTGGTGATGGTAGAGGGGCAACAGCCGGCGGCGGACAAAACCGCCGCCGGCCCAGGGACAGCAGAAATCCAGCAACCGCTGGCGCTGTATCACCGACGACATTCAGAACAACCGGCAGATTAAATCATCTACCCCTCAAACAGATTCATACCCACTTCGTAGCAACTGATGAAGGGCATACGGGTCACAACTGGACACGTCTTCAGCCCCGGGGGCTAATGAACCAATCTGCATTGAATCGCAACCAACTTGTGATTCATGCGAAATCGTCAATCAGCAACTGAAGCAAAGGAGTTGCTCATGAAACTACTCAAAGAGAATATGCCGATCGCCCTGGATTTGCCGGGTGCGACCTTCCGCGCCTCCGAATGGGGCGATATGGCCGTCGCATATGTTGAACTCGATGCCGGAACCGATGCCACCCCCCTCCTCGAAGGACTTCCCAATGACAAGTGCATGAGTCCGCACTGGGGCTACATGCTCAAAGGCGCCATTCATGTGCGCTACAAAGACGGCAGCGAGGAAACCTGCAAAGCAGGAGAAACCTTCCACTGGCCGGCCGGCCATACCGTCTGGGTCGAGGAAGACACCGCTTTCATCGAGTTCAGCCCCAAGAACGATATCAAGAAGGTCTACGATCACATCGGCGAAAAAGCCGCCGCTATGTCCTGACGCAATCCTCAACACTCCGCAACAACACCTCCAGGGAGTGACCCTGGCCCACTCCGAACGGGGCCGCGAAGCGAAGCTCCCGGCATCCAACGGTAGGGCAGGATGCCGTCTTCGGCGTCCTGCCTTTTGCATGCTTCTCTCGGGTGGCTCTTCTTCCTTTTCGGTTTACATGGGGGCAGGCGTTCTGCCATCTTCTCCGACCCCTCATCCGAGTCATCGCGAGGACCGCCGCCCGGTGCCCCACCGCTTGCGGTGGGTTCTTGGGGGGTGCCCCACCATTTAGGGCTTGTTGAAGAACCCGGGTATTGGGATTGCAATCGCTCAGTGCGTGATTAGGTCGCACTGAGCAGCTTGAGGAGCCCGGTGCCCCACCGCTTGCGGTGGGTTCTTGCACCCATGGAATGTGGTAGGCGTAGCGACTGTCTTGATTGTCAAGCGAGATTTGGTTTCCAGTCTTCTCCTTTTGCGATCATGGTGTTGATAATGATCAGGAGCTTTCTCATGGCTGCCACCAGTGCTATCATCTTGGTTTTGCCTTTGTCGAGTAGCCGGTGCCCCACCGCTTGCGGTGGGTTCTTGCACCCATGGAATGTGGTAGGCGTAGCCCGGTGCCCCACCCCCGCCATGTATTCTGCACGCGCCATACATCCCGGCTTGCCCGGTGCCCCACCGCTCTGCGGTGGGATCTTCTGGGGAAACTGCAGCTCTCCCCGCCCACCTTTGAGGTAGGGCAGGATGCCGTCTTACGGCGTCCTGCCTTTTGCATGCTTCTCTCGGGTGGCTCTTCTTCCTTTTCGGTTTACATGGGGGCAGGCGTTCTGCCATCTTCTCCGACCCCTCATCCGAGTCATCGCGAGGACCGCCGCCCGGTGCCCCACCGCTTGCGGTGGGTTCTTGGGGGGTGCCCCACCATTTAGGGCTTGTTGAAGAACCCGGGTATTGGGATTGCAATCGCTCAGTGCGTGATTAG
>CAZXRO010000058.1:0-12458 GCA_964642435.1 uncultured Ignavibacteriales bacterium | reverse complement strand
AGCCCTTGCGCCGCCCGCCGCAATGAACGGCATCGCCATAAAGACACTGGTTAACGCGCTCGCTGGTTCGATCCGGCCGGGCGTGCATGTCGAGGACATTGGTGATGGCAACAGCAGCTTCCATATGCTATCAGTCTATCCGGCAGAGAGTACGCGGGCAACAAAAAAGGGGTCCCGAAGGACCCCTATACTTGCTGTGGACGAGACCCTTACGCCTTGGCCCGCATCTTCGCGAGGATATTCTCGATACGGCGCAGGGCCTCCTTGATATTCTCAATCGAATTGGCGTAGGAAAACCGGATATACCCTTCACCATGCTTGCCGAAGGCGGTTCCCGGCAAACCGGCCACACCAGCTTCATACAGCAGCAGATCAAAGATTTCTTTTGAGGTCATGCCAAGTTGTTTGATGTTGGGAAACACATAGAATGCTCCCTGTGGTTTCAAACAGGAAATGCCCTCGATCTTGTTGAGCCCGTCGACAATCACGTCACGGCGTTTGCGGAACTCCTCGACCATGATGTTAACCTCGTCCATCGGGCCGGTGAAAGCCTCCATCATGGCCACCTGGACCATACTGGCCGGACAGGAGAAATTGTTAACTGCCAAAGTGGACAGATAATCGGCCAGCTTGCGAGGCATGACGCCATAGCCCATGCGCCACCCGGTCATGGCATAAGTCTTGGACATACCGTCCATCAGGATGGTACGTTTCATGGCACCGGGCACAGAGCCAATCGATACGAACTCACCATCGTATACCAGGCCAGAGTAGATTTCGTCAGTGAGAATCCACAGGTCGTGCTCCTCGGCAATCTGGTAGATCCCCTCGAGATCGGACCTCGTGAGCACTCCACCTGTTGGGTTCTCCGGAGAATTGATGATGATCATCTTTGTTTTCGGACTCACGAGCGAGCGAAGCTCGTCGATATCCAGACGGAAGTCGTTCTCCTCGCGAAGGGGCACCGGCACCGGCGTGGCCCCGATGAAATTGACAACTGACTCGTATGTTGGATATCCGGGATTGGGACAGATCACTTCATCGCCCGCGTTGACACACCCCATGATGGCGCTGAAGATCACCGGCTTCACGCCCGGCATGATGACGACATCCTCCGCGGCAGCCTCTATACCGCGTGTGCGTTTCAGGTGCTCGGCAACTGCGGCGCGCGCTTCAATGGTACCGGCCGATGGGCTATAATGAGTATGCCCATCCTGGATGGCCTTGATAGCGGCAGCCGAGATGTTCTTCGGGGTGTCAAAGTCTGGCTCGCCGATTTGCAGATGGATAATGGACTTGCCCTCCGCCTCCATGCGCCGGCACTCGGCCAGCACGGCAAAGGCACCTTCGGCCTTCAACCTGCCGATTCGTTCACTGTACTGCATGGGTTCCATGCTCCTAAATTATATAGACAACAACTCACTTGCTCGTTGGGCGATATGCTCAGCGGCAACGCCG
The DNA here is from genome assembly GCA_964642435.1 of uncultured Ignavibacteriales bacterium. Taxonomy (GTDB): domain Bacteria; phylum Zixibacteria; class MSB-5A5; order GN15; family FEB-12; genus WJKG01. Next base: position 11,000 of record CAZXRO010000058.1, on the reverse strand, counting down.
AATTTCTTGATCAGTTGCCAGGGTTGACCGGATTCGCCGAAACGGTCCCGGATGCCTATCATGTCAAAGGGGATACGCTTATCGCCCAGTTCAGGCGCTACGCAGACAATACCGGCCACCCTGTTGCCCAGTCCACCGATTTGATGTTCCTCGGCCGTGATCATCGCGCGGGTTTCCTGTGCGGCACGGATGATGGCTGTAACGTCCATCGGTTTGACCGTGTGCATGTGTATCACGCGCGTTTCCAGATAGAACTCTGTCTTAAGAATCCAGGCAGCGCGAAGCGCCTCGGCTGTCTCAGGACCACAGCTGACGATAGTCAGGTCCTCGTCCTCTGAGTCGTACTGCGCCGATGAATATATCTCGAAGGCGTCGACAAATCTTACGGCGACCTCGCGCAAACGGTAGATGGCCGCCTTACCAAACTCAAAGGGCGTGTCAGGTTTCGTTACAATTGGAGTCGCCTCCCGGGCAAAGCGCAGGTATTTGGGGCCTTGCACGTCAAACAGCAGGGATCGCACAGCCTTCTCGGTTTCCAGAGCGTCACACGGTACCACCATGTTCATGTTCGGCAATCCGGTTATCTGAAACATCGACTCCAGTTCCTGGTGCGTGGCACCATCGGGTCCCACCGAGATACCTCCATGAGCCCCGACTATCAGGACATTGTAGTTCGCATAGCATACGGAGACACGAAGTTGATCCAGGTTACGGGCCGAGGCAAACACGCCGTAGGTACCGAAGACCGGTATCTTTCCTTCCTTGGCCAAACCGGCAGCTATCGTCGTCGCTCCCTGCTCAGCAACTCCTACTGACAGAAACCGACCCTTGCGTTCCGGGTGGTTCTTATGGAAACCGGATATCGTTATGGAATCGGAGATATCCGCACCGATACAGACCACACGCTCATCATCGCCATGCTTATCCAGCGCGCGCCCCAGCCCCATACGAGTAGGGTCCATTTCGACCTGCATCGTATCCTGATGATTCCACCAGTAGTCCTGTGAGAATCGCGGCATCTGCGCGTTGAGCCGATCGTCTACCTGCTCAAGATGCTTTCGGCCATATGCCAGCAGATCGTCAACATCGAATGCGTCGCGAAGCTGCAATTCGCCGAGGGCCATATCGAGTTCCTCGCGATTGGGCGGTTTGCCATGCCAACCGACAACGTCCTGCATGAAAGACACACCACGACCCTTATTCGTATGACAAATCAGGATGACCGGTTTGCCCGTATCGTTACGGTTGCGTGCCCAGTCGAGCTTCTCAACCAGCATCTCCATATTGTGACCGTCGACTTCAACCACGTGCCAGCCGAACGACTGGTACTTCCACGCGATTGACTCGATATCCATTACGTCCTCGACGGCGCCGTCAATCTGGAGCCGATTCTGATCATAGACCTGAATAAGGTTGTCCAGATGATAGTGGTTGGCGCACATCACAGCCTCCCACATGGAGCCCTCCTGCTGCTCGCCATCGGAGGTGATGGCGAAAACTCGATAATCCCTGCCGTCGAGTTTCGCCGCCAGCGCCACTCCCACAGCTACGGATATACCCTGCCCCAGTGAACCGGATGATATCTCAACCCCGGGCAGATCCAGATGATGGGGGTGGCCCTGAAACGGAGAGTCCAACATTCGAAGTTTCATCAATTCTTGTTCAGGGAAGTATCCGCTCACGGCCAGCGATGTATACAACGCCGGTGCCTTATGGCCGGCAGACCAAATTATGCGATCTCGGTCGGGCCAGTTTGGCTGATCCGGCGAATGACGAGCCACTTTCAGGTAGAGCGCAGCGCAGATATCCATTACGCCCAGCGTGCCTCCCGAGTGACCCGAGCCGGCCGAACAGAGCGCAATCTCGTTCAGGCCGCGCATATAACGGGCTCTTTCAGTCAGTTCATCGATGGAATAATCATGGAGGAGCTGATTGGTGGCGATATCTACTAACGGCATGACCTCTACCCTACTTTCGGATCATCGCAGGCGGCTGTCAGCCTGAATATAAGCAGAATAACGCCTTATCTGTCAATTCTTTTCAGGATTTCGCGGCGCCAGATCCGCTCAATCTTCCGACGGAGACGATCCACGGATGAGTTGTTCAACACGATTCGATCGGCGCATTCACGATAAGCTGAGAACTTGAGCTGTGCCTTCTGGCGAGCACGGGCGTCATCGGGATCAACGCCACGTTGAATGAGTCGTCGCAGGCGAACCTCTGCCGATGCATGTACCACCAGTACAAAGTCGAGACTCGTGCACAGCCCCCAATTGGGTATCAGGGCAGCATCGACAATAACAACATCATGCTTCTCAGACAGCGCTTTCATGCGGCGGGCCAGTTCACGGAGCAGATACGGATGTACCAGCTGATTCAGTTTGTCACGCGATTCATTGTCGGCGAACGCCCGATTCGCCAGTTTCTGGCGATTGAGAACACCGGGCTTGTCGAGGATGTCCGCACCAAAGCTCCTGGCAAGCCGAGTCAGAAGTGTCTTGTTGTTCTCGACTACGTCTCTTCCGACTTCATCAGCACTGATGACAACTCCGCCCAGTTCACCCAGTATTGTTGCGGCGGTGGACTTACCGGAACCGATCTGTCCCGTGACGCCGACAAACATAGCCGCTATTTTGCCTCCAGCCAATTCGGGCCGACTCCCATATCGACAACTACTGGCACATCAAGGGCGATGGCTTTCTCCATACCCGTGCGAACAAGCTCGGATAGCGCATCGATCTCATCGCGGTGAGCGTCAAACACGAGTTCGTCGTGCACCTGCAATAGCATTCTCGATTTCATCCCCTGCATTTGCTGATGGATCCTGATCATAGCCTTCTTGATCATGTCCGCCGCCGTGCCCTGGATGGGCGTATTGATCGCCACCCGCTCGGCGAACTGGCGGACATTGCGATTCTTATCATTGATCTGAGGCAGGTTGCGCCTGCGGTTAAGTAGTGTTGTTACGTATCCCTTGCTGCGAGCGAACTCGATGGTGCTGTCAATATAGCGTTTGATACCAGGATAGCGTGCGAAATAGGTGTCGATAAACTCGCCGGCTTGTTGGACGCTCATATCCGTCTGCTGAGACAGTCCGTAGGCCGACACTCCATAGATAATCGCGAAGTTGGCTGTTTTGGCAGCACGCCGCATGGCGGCGTCGACGTCCTGAATGTCGACCCCGTAGACTTCGGCAGCCGTCCGCGAATGAACGTCTTCCTGGTTGTTAAAAGCTCGCATCAGACCTTCATCCTGACTGATATGGGCGAGAATTCGCAGCTCCACCTGCGAGTAGTCCGACACCAGAAGCATGTAGTCGTCACTGCGGGGAATAAACGCTCGTCTGATCTCCCGTCCCTCATCTGTACGAACAGGTATATTCTGGAGATTGGGGTCGGTCGAAGACAGACGACCGGTGGCCGCAATCGTCTGGTTGAAGGAAGTATGCACGCGACCTGTCCCCGGATTGATCAGCTTCGGGATGGCGTCGATGTAGGTATTCTTCAGCTTGGTTAACTGGCGATAGTCAAGGATCATTCGTGGGAATTCATGCACCCGGGCCAGCTCCTCGAGAACACGAACATCGGTAGAATAGCCGGTCTTTTTCGCCGTCTTCCCCATCGTCGGGAGTTGCATCTTCTCAAAGAGAATGTGGCTTAGTTGCTGCGTGGAGTTAATATTGAACTCGCCGCCGGCGATTTTGTAGATCTGCGTCTTGACTGCCTTGAGCTTCTCATCCATCTGCGAGGAGAGTTCGCTCAGCATGTCGGTGTCAACCCGTATGCCCTCCTGCTCCATGTCGGCCAGCACTCGTACCAGCGGCAGCTCAATGTTGTAATACAGGTTGTTCATGTCCAGTTGGTCAATCTGGGGTGCTAACACGCCCCGCAGTCGGTAGGTGAAATCAGCATCCTCGGCGGCATACGTGGCAGCCAGATCAACCGGTACCACAGCAAATGAGAGCTGTTTCTTGCCCTTGCCAATCAAGTCCGTGATCGGTACCATCTTGTGGTCGAAGTACTTCATGGCCAGGAAGTCCAGTGAGAACTGACGCTCGGACGGGTTGACGACATAGGCTGCCAGCATGGTATCGAAACCGATCGGATCAATCTCAATGCCGACACGCCTGAGCACCTGCAGGTCATACTTGATGTTCTGACCGAACTTCTGGACCTTGGGATTCTCAAGCAGCGTTCGTAGCACCTCGATGGCCTGATCGAACGGGAGATTCGATGATTCTTCCGAGGTGTGCGCGAGTGGAATATACCAACCCGATGCCGCCTGATCGGAAAGCGAGACACCCACCAGCTCCGCCGTGTGGGCATCGAGCCCGGTGGTCTCCGTATCAACCGCGATTTCCTTGCTCTTCGAAAGCCGCTCGACGAGTTGTTTGAGCTCCTCAAGCGAGTCGACCAGCTTGTAGTCCAGCTGCTCCGTCTTGCCGGGCGCCTCCGGTATGCTCTCTTTAGCCTCGGCCGGCATGAGTTGTACCAGCAGGCGGTTGAACTCGAGTTCCAGAAAGAGCTCCTTAACGGCCTCATAGTTGACCTCGGCGCGCCTGAGCCTCGTCAGGTCACACTCGATGGGCGCATCGGTGACAATTGTGACGAGTTCCTTCGAGAGTCGAGCAGACTCAATATTGTCGGCGACCTTATTGCGAATGCCTTTGGCCTTGATCTGATCAAAATCAGTCAGCACTGTCTCCAGGGAACCAAACTGTTCCAGCAGCTTGTCCGCCGTCTTGGGACCAATACCGGGAATCCCCGGGATGTTGTCCGAGGCATCTCCCATCAGTGCGAGTTTATCGATCACCTGTTCAGGTAGTACGCCAAACTTGGCCTTGACCTCATCACGTCCCATCAACTCGACACCTGGCTGAGGGCCGGATTTGGGGTAGTAAATCCTCACCTTGTCTGAGACCAGCTGAAAGAAATCCTTGTCACCGGTAACACACCACACCTGCATCCCGGCCTTTTCACCCTTACGAGCGAGAGTCCCGATGACATCGTCGGCCTCATACCCTGGCAGTTCAAGCCGAGGGATGTTGAGAGCGTCAACGACTTGCGAAATACGCGGCAACTGGTCGACCAGGTCCTCCGGCATCTTGGCGCGCGTAGACTTGTAGTCTGCATAGCGCTCGTGGCGAAATGTCGGGTGGGGTGTATCGAACACGATGGCCACGTAGTCCGGGTCCTCCTCGGCAAGCAACTTCAGCAACGAGTTGGTGAAACCGAACGCGGCCGAGGTGTTCTCGCCCTTGGAGTTGATTAGTGGGTTGCGAATGAAAGCGAAATAGGCTCGATAGACCAGCGCCGAACCATCAATCAGGTAAAGGGTGCGATCTTCTGTGCTATCACTCATTGATAGAGTCCATGATTTTCAATGTATTGCCGAACACGCTCGGGGATAACCGCCTTCACCATCGGATGCTCTGTTCCACTCTTCAAGCGTGTACGCAATTCGGATGAGGAGACATCGACGATTTCGGTATTGATGAGACGAAATCTTTCCTGGGGGTAGCCGCCAGGGATAGTCAGATCGTGTCCGTAGCGGGTACCCACTATCAGTGTGACTTCCTCCAACAACTCTTCCGTGTGATGCCAGCTTGGCAGTTCCTGCAGGTTGTCGGAGCCGATAATGAAATGCCAGTCTGCCCGGGGCCATCGACGCTTGAGCGCCCTGACCGTATCCAGCGTAAACCCTGACAACCCTTCCTCTTTCTCGATCTGGCTTGTTTGAATACCCTCGTAGCGTTCCACTGCTAACTGCAGCATAGCCGCCCGGTGCTCGTACGAGGCCTCGCATGTACCTTTCTTGAAGGGGTGCTTCCACGACGGGACCAGCAACACGCCCACGAGCGGTAACCGAACTCGTATCTGGTCAGCCAGCGCCAGGTGGCCTTCATGTACGGGATCGAAGGTTCCGCCAAGCACCCCCCAGGCACCACCCTGATCAGGTGTCAGTGGAGTCATGAGCTACTCCCTGCTCACTGGTCTTCTCAGTTAGCTCCTGAAGGTATTCTCTGGCGTCATCGGCAAGATCACTGTCGTGGTACTTCTCAGCGAAGGCTTGCCATCGTTCTTTGGCTACCTCATAGTCGCCGGCCTCATGGGCCTGTCTTGCCCATGCAAAGGCAGCCTCTCGCGCACGGTTGCGGGCCTCATCGGCCCACTCGTGATCCGGATAGACGCTGGCGAAGTTCTCAAAGCGCTGGCTGGCCTGATCATAGTTCTTCTGCTTGAACTCCATTCGGGCCAGTTGAAACGCTGCCCGTGTCGCCCACTCGGAATCAGTATAATCGTCGACCACCTTCTGGAAGTACTTCTTGGCCGCGTTGTAAGCGTGAATGTATTCATACACCTTGCCTGCCTCATAGTACTTGTGCGCCAGACGTGACCGTGCTTCGGCAAGGATCTGCTCGGCCTCATCAACCAGATCAGACTCGGGATAGTCGATGATGAAATCCTGCAGTTGCTTTATGGCTGTCTCGAGTTCAGTTTGATCCAGGCCGTAATGATCGGGAGTCGACTCATAGAAACTCACGGCGCGCATAAACAGCGCATTGACAAAATACGGCGATGATGGATAATTCATGACGAGTCGGTTGAACTCCACCTGCGCCACGAGGTAATCCTTGTTCGAGAAATATGACAAACCCAAATAGTACTGGGCCGTGTCTACGATAGACTCACCGGGAAAGTTGTAAACAATCGACTGGAAATACTCGATAGCATCAAGGAAGTCGTTCTCATTGTATCTCTCCAGTCCCAGCTCAAACAAGGCCCTCGGACCGAGATCGGTCATAGAGACGTTGCCGGCACAACCGGCGAGGACCATCAACACAGTGAAACCGATAATCAAGCCCTGCTTTGTCTGTCGCTGCCATAGTGTCAAACCGAGTACATCTCCTTGAGCATGGTGTAGTTCTGCATCACCTTGTTAAGATAGCGCATCGGCAGGGGACGGTTTTGCCGGACCATGCCACGCACTCTGGTCTCTCCCATGTTATATGCAACAATCGCCTGCTTGACATCATTGAACTTGAGAATTTGTTCAAACAGGTGCAATGTCCCCAGCCGGATGTTGAGCTCGGGGTCATAGAGCGAATGCGATCCATCCCAATCAAGTCCCGAGCGTTCGGCCAGGTCCTTCCCCACAAAGGGAACGACCTGCATAAGCCCGCGAGCACCCACCGAGGACTTCTGCCCTTTCTTGAAGGACGATTCTGTGAGGATAATGGCCAGAATGAACATCGGATCATAATCGTAGCGCTGGCTTTCCTCGTGAATCACGTTCGCCAGGTCATAGACCTCTTCCTTCGAGAAACCGATCTGGAAATCATCAATGGCCTTGAAGATCTGCAGCTTCTCTTCCAGTTCACCGATCCGCTTCTGCTGGAAATTAATCTGTCGTTCAAGACCGAAATTCTCTTGAATCAAGTAGACCAGCAGCGCCGATTGCACCAGATATATCACCACGAGCAAGAACGCAATCGGCTTTGCAAGAAAGATCCCAAGCTTTTCGAACTGAATCATCGCTTAGTCCTCGACCTTAAGACCATGCAAGTCATACCCCTCGGCATCGATTATGCGCACTCGGACGATCTGCCCTACCTTGAGGCCTCCGGAAAGAACAAAGACCTCCTGGTCGATGTCCGGACAATCACCCTGCGTGCGCCCCACGCCCAGGTCCGCCGTATCTAAACGGTCAATGATAACGTCCACCGTACTGCCTATCAAGTCATTATTTGCCGTCACGGCGATATCCTGTTGCAGCATCATTAGTTGGTCCAGGCGATCGTGTGCTTGCCGCGGCGGAACCCGCGCTTCTATGGCCGCCGCCGGAGTTCCTTCTTCAGGACAAAAGACAAAGGCCCCCAGACGATCGAACTCCACCTGTTCAACGAACTTCATCAACTCATCAAACTCGGCCTCCGTTTCACCAGGAAATCCCACTATGAAGGTAGTCCGAAGCGTTCCCGATGGGGTCACCTTCCGAATACGGTCAATCAGTCGCTCTATCTGTGCTCGCTTTACATGGCGATTCATGGCCGCGAGAATGCGGTCATTGATATGCTGTAAGGGCAGATCGAAGTATGGCACGGACTTGTTATCAGCAGACGCCAGATAGTCGATCACGTCCTCTCTAAGTTGCGCCGGGTGCAGGTACATCAGTCGTATCCACTCGATGCCCTCCACAGTATCAAGGGCCCGCAGGAGTCTCGCAATGCCACCTTTCTCACCAATGTCGTGACCGTACAGAGTGGCTTCCTGTGACACGAGGATCAGTTCTCGCTTGCCGTTCTCGGCCAGAAAGCGTGCCTCGTTGACAAGCGAGTCGACCGTTCGGCTTCGGTAATCACCACGAATCGCCGGAATGGCGCAATAGCTGCACCGTCGATTGCAACCATCGGAGATCTTCAGATAAGCGTAGGGATAATCGTCACTGATCTGCCTGGTGGCATAGCCAAGATACCGCAGGTTGCGAGCATCGGTCAGAAAGGCGCCGCGAGCAGACTCCCCGCCGACCGCCGCGGCCAAATCATCGAGTGCCCCCAAACCAAATACGGAATCTACCTCCGGGATCTCTTCCAACAACTCCTCACTATACCGCTGGGACAGGCAACCGGTCACATACACGGCTCGAGCCTGGCCGGTTCGTTTGTACTCGGCAAGCTCCAGGATGGCGTCGACCGATTCCTCCCTGGCTGGAGCGATGAAACCGCACGTATTGACGATTATCGCTTCGGCCTGGGCCGCATCGTCGGTCATCGTGTGACCATCGTGGACCAGCCGAGCCGCTATATAGTCGGCGTCGACGTCGTTCTTGGGACAACCCAGGCGGTGTATGTATACTCTCATGTTCTTGGTTTCCCGTCGCCGATCAAAGCTTGACGCGATCGACAGAATCAGGCCAGGAGGGCACAAACAGCGAATCGGGACACGGGTGCTCCGTAGTGAGCGAGGTGATGATCAGCTGGTTACGGTCTTCATTGATATCCAGGTATTCGAACCGATCCAAACGAGCTGGCTCGCCCGTCAGGTAAGCGTTCATGCTGTCGGGAAGTGATGATTGCTTGGAAAGCGTCTTCACAAGCCGGTAGCCCCTCCCGCTGATCACGGGAGTCACCTTGTAGTATTCCTTCAGGTGAGCCAGGAACAGCAGATCGTGCGCGCCGGCCGTCTGACCAGCTCCGAGTCTTTCGATCACGATCTGATTGTTGGGAATGCTATAGGCATAGCTGAGTCGTCCATCGCAGACAAACTCGTCATTGGGCAACTCAATTCGATATCTCCCATCATTGTCAAACTGGGCCACCCCGGGCATTGAATCGACATCATTGAAGACGGCTGACTCCACAATATGCAGAAACTCAACATAGATACAATCCGCCTGTGACAGATCCGAAGCAATCCTGTCAAAAGGGTCCTGCTCTCCGCGGACCGCTTGTGGCCATTGCGAGACCAACAGCACAAATCCTGTCGCGACTATGGCTAACGTTCTTTTCATGCTCAGATTATACGTGTGGCAACCGGGGTTAGTTCTGGTCATCGCCGCCCACCGAGGCGCCCTGGCTGGCAAACATAGCATCGACATACGCCTGATCCACCAGGACATCACGAGCTTTGGAACCATCGAAGACTGACACGATCCCGGCCTGCTCCAGACGGTCAATCAACCGTGCCGCTCGCTGGTAGCCTATACCCAACCGGCGCTGAAGCAGCGAGACTGAACCCTGCTTGTGCCGCACCACGGCTTCGCAGGCCTCACGGAACAGCGGATCACCGGTGTCTACCTCAACATCGCTGGGATCTCCGGTACCCTGGGTAATCGTCTCCAGCTTCATCATTTCCAGCCCCTGATCCCGAATGAAGTCAACCAACGCCTCCGTTTCCTCACCTGACACCCAGGGACCATGCAGCCGAAGCGGTTCGGGCTGCCCTGAGTTCAAAAAGAGCATATCCCCCGAGCCAAGGAGTTTTTCGGCGCCATTGCAGTCCAGAATCGTCCGCGAATCCACTTTGGATGACACCTGAAACGCAAGCCGCGCCGGGAAATTGGCCTTGATCAGACCGGTGATAACGTCTACCGACGGTCGCTGGGTAGCCAGGATAAGATGGATTCCGACTGCGCGGGACATTTGCGCCAGCCGAGTAATCAGATTCTCGGTTCGAGTGGAGGTCGAAGACATCATCAGGTCTGCAAGCTCATCGACAAAGATGATGATATATGGTAACTGCTTTTCAGGATCTTTCTGTTTATGATTGTAGTCCTGGATGCTGCGTACTGAGGCATCGGCCAGGCGACGGTACCGGCTTTCCATCTCGTTGACAGCATCGGCAAGCACTTTCTCGGCGCGACGGGGCTTGGTAACTACCGGACGACCCAGATGCGGGATCCCCTTGTAGATCGACAGCTCAAGCATCTTCGGATCAATGAAGATAAACCGGACCTGCATCGGATGCAGGCGATACAGCAGCGAACTGATCAGCACATTCATACAGACCGACTTACCGGAACCGGTTGCCCCTGCAATCAAGAGGTGTGGCATTCGGGTGAGATCGGCTATGTATGGGCGCCCCGAGATAGTCTTGCCCAGAGCCAAAGGAAGACGAAGGTTGGCATCGCGGAAGGCGGGCGTGTCGAGAACATCGCGGAGATACACCGTCTGTGCCTTGCGGTTAGGGATCTCGACTCCCACGGCGGCCTTGCCGGGGATAGGGGCAACAATACGAATCCGCTTGGCTTTTAGCGCCAGCGCCAGATCATCCGAAAGATTGAGAATCTGGTTCACCTTGACCCCGGCCGCAGGCTTGAACTCGTAGCGCGTGATTACCGGTCCCGGCAAGGTCTCGATAGTCCCATCAATCCGAACCCCGAACGTCTCCAGTGTTTCGCGCAGCATTCGCGCCGTGAACTCCAATTCATCCCGGCCAACAGCTGAACCTCTCTCGGGGTTCTCATTCAACAGCTCCAGCCCGGGATACTGAAACTCTACC
>CAZXRO010000057.1:0-12656 GCA_964642435.1 uncultured Ignavibacteriales bacterium | reverse complement strand
GATCAAAATGCTTAAGCGACTCCATGAGGCCGACCCCCAGAATACGCAGATCACCAAACTGCTCGAAATCGCCCGCCGCCTGCCAGAGGAACAACGGCAACTGGCACCGCAGGCGTCGCAGACCGCTGCTGTACAACAGAAGGCAACCAAAGAGCAGACCACCCGCCGAGTCGAAACCGCTCTGAGCTCACATGCCATCGTCCAGGCCGCTATCACCTTCGATGGTGTCGGCGGCAGCGCCTTTGTGGAAAGCGATGGGGCTGTCAGGCACCTGGAATGGGCCTCCTCTGTACTCGATGGTCAACTGACTGTCAGCTCCATGACGCAACTCACTCGCCAGCTCGCCAGCGAACTCGTACGCTCCTCCTTCGGCAAGGTGGACTCACTGCTCGTGGAATGCAACAACGAGTGTTTTTATGTGGTCCCAGCGCACGATGGAGCCTTTCTTTTCTTGGTCGATCAGGTAGCCCAACTGGGCTCTTTCAGGATGAAAGTTGAAGGCCTGCTCAGCAGGTATCAATAGCGGTAAGGATGCATTTGCTATGAGAATACCCGGGAACATCACAAGACAAACTATCCTCTTTGCCCTCATTGCGATTATAGCGCCCATGGTGGCGTTTCCCGAAACGTTCGGAACCAGCCTGGTCAAGGCCTCCTTGACCTTCGCCCTTGGCGAACTGGTCTTCTACGCCATTGTGGTCTTCGCCATGAATCCGCGCCTGCGACCCATCCAGGTGGCACAGGCAGCCGGAATGTGCCTGGGATTCAGGCTCGTGCTCGGTGCCGCGTTCGGACTGTCGATTGTCATCCCGTATGCGTATGAGATTTCCAACGCCCTCAGCATGGGGCTGTCGAACTACGTACCCGGCATTGCTTTGCACGTCGTCGCGACACCGTTGATTCTCAGGCCAATCATACGAATTGTTTACTACGGTGCGCTCGATGACGAGGCCGACGAACATGAGGGCTCGGAAACTGAATCACCCGCCACAGCGAGCGTTCGTCGCCGCGCTGCAGCGCCAATGAGCCGTCCCTGGGCGGACGCGGACCCCGCCGCGACGTCCGATTATTCCGAACAGGTAGGGCTCGCCGGACCGGTTCGACCCGGCGAACGGGACAGGCCCGAGCCCGCCGTGCATACTTCACTGGCCGAACTCAATGGTTTTGAACGAGCCACTCGATACATCGGGGAGCACGGCTCAGTCCAAGTGGCAACCGTCGTCGATTCCGAGGGGCTGACCATGGCTCGCTTCGAACGCGGTGAGGATTCCGCCGATCAGTGGGCACCCTTTGCCCAGTTGTTCATGGCCTCTACTAAGGAGGTACTCAAACGCGCGCGCCGCAATGCGCCCGAAAGAATAGATCTCACGCTGAAAGAGCAGCGTGTCGTGATAGCCCAGGAGGGAGGGTTCAGCCTGATGGTTATTGCCGAACGTCACAGCGATGATCTGCTGGGGATTCGCATTAACCAGGGACTGGACACAATCAGAAAATATGTAGCGGAGAAGTACGGGCACGAAGTGTTCGCCAATCCGGAGTATGACCATGTATGATATACTCAGTGAACTGAACAAGACCAGCGGCGTAACCGGTTCGATGGTGGTTGGCAATGACGGTATCGTTATTGCCGCTGACATGGACGCTTCGTTCGAGGGTGAAACGGTGGGAGCCTTAGCGGCTTCAATCAGCAGCAACATCCAGAAATCGCTGGAGCGTCTGAACACCAGCCCGCTGAATCAGGTGACGATCGAGGCCGACAATGGCAAGCTGTTCTTCAGCGATGCCGGTATGGGGATCCTCGTCGTCACGACCGAGAAGAGTGTCAATCTGGGACTCATTCGCCTTGAAATCAAGAATGCCATTTCCAGACTGACCACAGTAAACCAGCAGTAGTTCGAAAGCAGCAGGAAGCGAGTCTATGGTTTCGATTAATTACTCATCACGAGAAGTCTGCTGCAAGATTGTCTATTACGGGCCCGGGTTGTCGGGCAAGACGACCAACCTGCAGTACGTGCACACCAAGGTCCCACAGGATACCAGGGGTAACCTGATTTCACTGGCTACCGAGGCTGACCGCACGCTGTACTTTGACTTCTTGCCCATCAATATCGGCGCTATCAACGGTTTTGCAGCCAGATTCCAACTCTATACGGTACCTGGCCAGGTCTACTACAATGCCACCAGGAAACTCGTCCTGCGCGGTGTCGACGGAGTCGTATTCGTCGCTGACAGCCAGCCCGACAAGATGGATGAAAACATCGAGTCACTCATGAACCTTGAGGAAAACCTCAGGGAATACGGTTACGACTTAACCGAACTGCCCTTTGTTATCCAGTACAACAAACGCGATCTGCCCGGCGTCCTCTCGGTCGAGCAATTGCAGGACAAGCTCAATCCCAATCGCTGGCCCCACTTCGAGGCTTCGGCTACCATCGGTAACGGCGTCTTCGATACCCTGAAAATGATAATCAAGCTGGTACTGGAGAAGGCTAAACGAACCGGCTCAGCCAAAGCTCGACCAATGCCCGCACCACAGGCGACCGAGGCTCCGCAACCCGCTGCCAAGGCACCACAGCAGGCACCACAGCAGGCACCGACCGCGGCACAGCCGGTGGAGACACCGTCGCCACAACCCGAACCCGCTACCGTCGCCGCCCAGGCGCCACAACTGCAGCCGGTGGGGAGTACCCAGCAGGGATCGGGAACTGCCGGGCAGCCGCAATACCGGCCCTATCCCGGCAGCTCAGAACCCGAACGGGAAGCGCCGCAAAAGAAGATCTCTCCGAACGCGTTTACGCCGGCCCGTCAGGACGAAGCCGAGGACGCGTCACTCGAGCGAAACGTCGTGGCGTCGGATCAGGACAAGACTGACGACGCTGTGCAGGAAGCAGCCGGTGCACCGTCGATGGCGCCGTCGAAGCGTCGTAAGGATGCCAAAAAGCGCGGCTTCTTCAAACGGTTGTTCGGAATAAAATAGTCATCAGGAGGCCATAGATGTCTGACGACAGTCTCATTATCTACGAAGAAGAAATTGCCCAAATTGACGGCGTCATTTCCAAGATGCTCAAGGGGGCAGAGGCCAAGTGCGGCCTGCTGGTGGACAAGGATGGTCATTTGATCACTCGCCAGGGATTCACCCAGACGCTCGACACGACCGCTCTGGCAGCCCTGCTGGCAGGTTCCTTCGCGTCTACCAAGGAGATCGCGCGATTGGTCGGCGAGCCGGAATTCTCAGTACTCTTTCACCAGGGCAAAAAGGACCACATCCACATGTCTCTGGTAGGCGAACGATCCATCCTCGTTGTCATCTTCGATGACCGGACCACCATTGGAATGGTACGTCTGTATGCCAAGGAGGCCGCCCAGGAACTGGCTCGCCTGTTCGAAACCCTGGAGAACAGCAACCGCGAACCACGGCAGAATCAGGGTCTCTCGGACAATTTCGCCGACATGGCCGGCGACAAGCTGGACGATATTTTCCAGGACTGAGAGACAGGTAAACCACGCAGCAAACGTCCGACACCAATCTGGCGGGCAATCGGACGCGACATGGCACAGGCATAACGGGCGGGAGACATGGCATCGTCTGAACTCGGAGCTATTCTCGTCAAGGCCGGCAAGATTACTGAGGAGCAAGCTCAGCAGGCCGTCGAGGTAGCAAAGAAAGGCAATAAGAAGTTCGAAGCGGCGCTGGTAGAGATCGGTGCCGTTAACAGCGAGGATGAACTCGCCAAGTTCATTGGCAAGCACCTCAAGATCGGTGCCTTGCGCCTCGCTGATGTTGAACTGAACCCCGAGGTCGTCAAGCTCATCCCCGTCGATATCGCCCGCAAATTCAAAGTCATCGCCATCTCCAAACTGAACAAGACGCTGCTCGTCGCTATCAGCGATCCGAACAACGTCTATGTCCTCGATGCCATCAAGTTCATTACCGGTTGTGTTGTTCAACCAGTCCTGTCACCTGAGAACGCTATCGAGAAGGCTATCGAAGCCTATTACAAGGATTCCGGTGCTCTCAGTGAAATTGTCAAGGGACTCGAAAACGATGCCGACCTCGAACTGGTCGAGCAGGAGGAAGGACCCTCCGAGAGCGACCTGCTCAGCGCCATCTCCGACAAGCCACTTGTCAAGCTCGTCGACAGCATCATCTCCGATGCCATCCGCACCGGAGCATCGGATATTCATATCGAATGCTACGAAAAGCGAATCCGCGTTCGCTACCGTATCGATGGCGATCTGCAGGAGATGGCCCCGCTCCCCTTCAAGTATCGAGCTGCGATCATCTCTCGCGTCAAGATCATGGCCGACCTGGACATCTCCGAACGGCGCGTGCCACAAGACGGACGTATCAAGATCAAGGTGCATGGACGCACTATCGACCTGCGTGTCTCCGTCCTCCCGACCATCTTCGGCGAAAAAGTCGTTATGCGAATTCTTGACCCTGCCTCGCTCATGGTGGATATGACCAAACTCGGCTTCCGTGAGGAAGACCTCAAACGATTCCAGGACAAACTCGCATCACCTTTCGGGATCATTCTGGTTACCGGCCCGACCGGCTCCGGTAAGACGACTACCCTGTACTCTGCGCTCAAGCAGTTGAACACCGTCGATGTCAACATCATGACCGCTGAAGACCCGGTCGAGTTCAACTTCGATGGCATCAACCAGGTTGCCGTACGCTCCGCTATCGGTATGACCTTTGCCGCTGCCCTGCGCTCCTTCCTGCGTCAGGATCCGGACATCATCATGGTTGGTGAGATTCGTGATTCCGAGACCGGCGAAATCGCCATCCGCGCCGCACTGACCGGTCACCTGGTGTTCTCGACGTTGCACACCAACGATGCCCCCTCGTCGGTCACCCGCATGATGGACATGGGTATCCCGAACTACCTTGTTGCCTCTGCAACGCGACTCATCCTTGCCCAGCGTATGACGCGCAAGATCTGCCAGCACTGCAAGGAGGAGGTGAACCTCACGCCAGAACAGGTGGAGAGCCTGGGCGTCCCCAAGGAACTCCTGCGCAATATCCGGGCTTTCCAGGGCACCGGTTGCAGCCAGTGCAACGATACCGGACTCTCTGGACGTACAGGTATCTATGAGGTCATGCCGATCACCCCGGCAATCGAGAAACTTATTCTCGCCAAGGCTTCCGACCAGGAAATCATGGACCAGGCCCTCAAAGAGGGAATGTACAGCCTGCGTATGTGCGCTGTCGAGAAAATGAAACAGGGTATCATCTCCATCGACGAAGTCTTCGCGGTCACCACCGACTAACCCCGTCCTTTTTTCAAGCTCCTGATTCACAATAGGTTATAAGCCGCCATTGGCCAGATTTCGGTCAAGATCTGCTCCGTTACGCCGATATACTTAGTGAAGACCCTGAACGGCCTCAATTCGGTCCCTGAAACCAGCTATGTTGGAGATACTCCATGGTCACCTTGCGCGAACTGCTTGAACAGATGGTCAAAATGAACGCTTCCGATCTCCACCTGACCGTCGGCGCCCCCCCGGTCGTGCGCGTCGATGGCAAACTGACTCGCCTGCAAATGGACACCCTGACCAGCGAGATGACCAAGAAGCTGTCCTATTCCATGCTCAATGAGAAGCAAAAACTGAAATTCGAACAACTCTCGGAACTGGACTTCTCCTTCGGTATCGAATCAATGAGCCGCTTCCGCTGCAACATGTTTATGCAGCGCGGTAATATCGCCGTGGTTCTGCGACAGATTCCCTATAGGGTACCGACCTTCGAGGAGCTCGGTCTGCCCAAGGTGATCGCATCCTTCTCTAGACTGCCCCGGGGTCTCATTCTTGTCACCGGACCAACAGGCAGTGGCAAGTCCACCACCCTTGCTGCCGTGATCGACAAAATCAACAAGGAACGACCCGTACATATCATTACCGTCGAGGATCCCATCGAATACCTCCACCGCCACCAGATGGCACTGGTCAATCAACGCGAGGTGTTCTCGGATACGACCTCCTTCGCAACGGCACTGAAGTACGCTTTGCGCGAGGATCCCGATGTTGTCCTGGTTGGTGAGATGCGCGACCTGGAAACCATTGAATCAGCCATCTCGATCTCCGAAACCGGGCACCTCGCATTCGCAACTTTGCACACCAACTCCGCCGTGGAGTCAATAAATCGCATTGTGGACTCGTTCCCGACAAATCAGCAGGAGCAGATTCGCGTTTCGCTCTCCTTCGCCCTGCAGGCAATCGTCTCTCAATGCCTGATCCCGAAAATTGGCGGTGGACGTACCGTGGCTCTTGAGGTCATGATCTGTACCCCCGCCATTCGAGCGCTGATTCGCGACGACAAGGTACACCAGATGTACTCCATGATTCAGTCGGGACAGAAGTACGGCATGAAGACCATGAACCAGTCGCTCCAGGAACTGTACCAGAGCGGCAAGATTACGCTCAATGATGGCATGGCGTATAGCACCAATCCACAAGAGCTGAGCGAAATGCTCGAACGTCACCAGAAATCATCGGCTATGGCCTAAGGTGCGTGAGAAAGGATAGTATCGATGCCAGTATTCGAGTATAAGGGCAAGACACTCGCCGGAGCCGCCGTCCATGGATCGCTCAAGGCAAAAAGTCGCGGCGATCTCGAGCGCGTTCTCCGGCAGAACCGCATTCTGGTTACCTCCATCTCCAAGAGGGCGCCGGAAATCAATATCAAGATCGGCACCGGCATCAAGCGCCCGGAAGTATCACGCTTCACGCGCCAGTTTGCTACCATGATCGGTGCCGGCTTGCCTATGGTGCAGTGTCTGGAAGTTCTCGCTGCCCAGTCAGAAAACAAGGAGCTGGCCAAGGTCGTCAGCCAGGTCAAAGATGGCGTTCAGGGCGGCTCCACGCTCTCCGAATCGCTCGCCCGCCACAACAAGGTGTTCGACCAACTCTATACCAACATGGTTGAGGCCGGTGAAATGGGTGGCGCGCTCGATGCTATCCTTCAACGACTCGCTGCCTACCGTGAAAGCGCCGACCGACTCGTCCGCAAGGTCAAGGGCGCGATGGTCTATCCGGCCGTTATCGTCTTTGTCGCCGTCGCTGTCACCGTCGGTATGCTTGCCTTCATTGTGCCGGTGTTTGCCAAGATGTTCGGCGGACTCAACGCGGAGTTGCCCATGCCCACCCAGGTCGTGCTCCAGGTCTCGAACTTCCTGAAAGGGAATTTCCTGTACCTCATCCTGGGGACAGTCGCAGCCTCTGCGGCCTTTATCTGGTATCGTCGCACGCCCGCCGGGGCCCTGGTGACGGACAGGATCCTGCTGCGATCTCCCGTGTTGGGCAACCTGGTCCGCAAATCCTCCGTCGCCCGCTTCACCCGAACGCTCGGTACCTTGCTGGCCTCCGGCGTGTCGATTCTCGATGCACTCGAAATCACGGCCAAGACCGCCGGTAATATGGTCATCTCCCAGGCAATCCAGAAATCCGTCATGTCTATCGCCGAGGGCGACACGATCACCGCGCCTCTGAAAGCTTCCGGGGTGTTTCCACCCATGGTGACCCAGATGATTTCGGTGGGTGAAAAAACCGGTGGCCTCGATGAAATGCTCTCCAAGATCGCCGATTTCTACGACGAAGAGGTGGATGAGGCCGTAACCGCCCTTACCTCGATCATCGAGCCGATCATCATTGTCTTCATGGGGATTGTGATCGGTGCTATCCTGGTTGCCATGTATTTGCCGATGTTCGATATCATCGGAAAGATCTGATGTGCAGCCATGACCACCGACAATTCCACAACTGAATAAACCTGACGGCGGCGCCTTGCGGCGCCGCCGGCTGCTTATGCGCCTAACTTCTGGATCAAAACAGTTCGGCTGGTTCCTGCCGCTTCGACTGGCCTCATTCATTGTCCTGTTTACCGTCGTTGTTCTCTGGCTGAAATACCCACCGTTTCTCCAGGTCCCTTTTGTTGCCTACGCCTTCGCGACGTTGCTGTTCGCCGTGTTGCTGATTGTCGATCGACGCCAGCGGTTCCCCGTCGCAACCTCCGCGCTCATAGCTGCCCAGTTCCTCCTGGAGGTCATCCTGGAAGCCGGAATCCTCTGGGCGACGGGGAGCATCAACTCACCATTCTCTGGTCTCTTCCTGCTGACCATTGTGTCGGCCGCGCTCGCATTCAGGCTCGCCGGAACGCTCATTACCGCCTCGGTCGTCTCTGTCGGCTTCTGCTTTGTTACCTGGTATGATCTCAGCAGTAAGGTGGAGGTGCCCTTCACCAACAACATCTTCCACACGCTCATCTCCGCCTCCGACAATGTTTTCTACTCCGTGTTCCTGCACCTGCTGATCTTCTACCTGATCGCCTTCATTGCCGGTTATCTCGCCGAACACCTGGTCGACCGGAATCGTCGCCTCGCCGATACCTCTCGCGCCCTGCGTATCGCCCGGCTGGAAACCGATGATATCCTCAGACACCTGAACTCTGGGCTGCTCACGATTAACTCCGAGAGCCGTATTACCTATTTCAATCGGGCCGCCGAACGAATCCTGGGCTACCGCGAGGAGGAAGTTCGCGGCATGCTCTGCCACGAGGTCTTCGCCGAGCGAATGCCCGGGTTGGTCAACTGCCTGCTCGCCGGTATTGTAGACTCCACCGAGCACCCCCGTCGGGAAGTGGACATCGTCAACGCCGAGGGAAAGGTCGTGCCGGTTGGTCTGTCCACCTCGATTCTTAACGACGAAGACGGATCCCTGCGCGGCGTTATTGCCATCTTCTCCGATCTCACACGGGCAAAACAGCTCGAAACCAAGGTCCGTGCCGCCGATCGTCTGGCTGCGGTCGGTGAACTCTCCGCGTCAATCGCCCATGAAATCCGCAACCCCCTGGCCGCCATATCTGGCTCGGTCGAGGTCCTCTCCGCGGAACTGGAACTCAACGATGAAAACGCACGACTCATGGAACTGATTGTCAAGGAGTCCAGTCGCCTCAATACCATTCTCACCGACTTCCTCAGTTACGCCAGGATCGACCGCCCCACATACACCAAGGTCGAACTTTGCCATGTCATCGCCGATGTCATCAAACTGCTCAATCACAGTTACGGCGCAGCTCAGAATATCGACATCAATTTCCAGTCCGATGAATCGATGGTGTATGTCGTGGGCGACGAAGATCTCATCAAGCAGCTCCTTTTGAATCTCGGCGTCAACGCCTGCCAGGCAATGGAGGCCGAGGGAGGAGAACTGACGCTCAGACTTGTCGCCAATCCCGAACGTAAGGCCGCAGAACTATACGTCATCGACACCGGCCCGGGTATTCCTCAAAACCGTCTCAAGAAAATCTTCGAACCGTTCTACTCAACACGTAAAGGCGGCACCGGCCTGGGGCTGGCAATCGTTCACCGCATCGCCAATGCTCTCAAGATCGAGATCGCCTGCGACTCCCAGGTCGGCGAGGGCACGACTTTCCTGGTTGACTTCCATATTTACTCCGACAAGCAATCACAATCGCCATCGGAGGATCTCACCCAAACTGCTGAGGCACTGGCAATTCCGCTGGCCTGAACCGATTTATCCCAATTTCCTGGTTGCTTTTCCGCGGCAACCGTGTACAATTATTAGTTCACGGTTAACCTCAACCGCAGGAAAGGGATACATGAAGCGTTTTATAGGGCTCGCCGTTGTCTGCCTCCTGATTGCGGGCGTCATAATCTCCTGTGGCACCCCCCCGCAGCAAATTACCATGCGCAATGTCGATCAGTTCGATCAAATCGTCGCCACAGCAAACACCGGCTATCGGCTCACGTTACCAGAACTGTACCGCTCTGTCGCACTTACCAAGGCAGAGTTCAACGGCGGCATCTTTGACAGCAGCAGGGTTCGCCGATTCCTCGACAGTATTCTCGTCGATTCCCTCATTGGTCTTGAGGCCCATCAGGTCAAGCTCGATAGATTCCGCAACAGCTGGCGAACGTTTCATTCTCAGCGTCGCACGGTGTTGGTCAACAGCTTCGTGCAGGCCAATGTCTACGATATCCTGAACCTCGACTCCGCCAATGTAATCGATTTCTATAACACGCGCTCAGATCTCTTCTCTGTTCCGGAACTGGCCCGCATCTATCACCTCTCGGTTTCCATGCGCGACCTGCGCCTGGGACCCGACAGCGCCCTCGCTGATGATATGTCAGCAGATCAACTGGACTCCGTTGCCCGAGCGGAGATCTATGACATCTATGAGCAAATCTCCGGTCGCGAGTCGTTCATGAATCTGGTCGAGAAGCACGCCGGTGAGACCGTACCACATACCCGCGCCGGTGATCTCGGATGGACCCAGCGAAATCAGTATCTCGACCCCTACGACTCGGTCGCTTTCTCCCTTGACTCCGGTGTGTTTTCAGAGCCGTACGCTGATGCCAACGGGTGGAACATCCTATACTGCGGCGGGCATATGGAGGCCGGAATACCACCGCTCGATGACACCCTGTTCGCCGTCGCCCAGGTTTCGCTCAGGAATTTCCTCGCCAATCAACGCGCCCCCGAGTTGGCTGACTCGCTCGACAGGCTTACCCACCTGGAATTCCGCGAGGATGGCCTGCTCGATTCCAATATCTACATGGTCGACCGCGATGAATGGGCAGCCATTGTCAACGGACGCGACACGCTGTACATGGGCGATCTGCGAAACCTCGAGGAGAAATACCGACGGATCTATGTTGTCGATAACACCAGTGCCGACATGAAGAAGGACATGGCCCGCGAACTGGCCGGTACCTATGTCACTACCCACGCCGCTGAAGACCAGGGTCTCGATACCCTCCCTGACATGAAACGCCTGCTTGACTCCCTGTACCACGTCTACCAGAAAGACATCCTGCTGCGCGATCTCGAAACAAAACGTTGGACACCGTCAGACAGCGCCATCGCAGCCTACTACCACGCTCATATCGACCAGTACCAGTTCGAGAAACCGATGACCGCCCAGCAGATCGTTGTCGGTGATTCCGTCTTCGCCGACTTCATCCGCGATCAGGCCTCCGCCGGCTACGAATTCATGGATCTTGCCGCAGAGTACCACCAGGGCGACTCCACTGACTATCCCTTTCTTGCCGCCAACCTGGGTGAGGTCGGTCCCGATGATGTCCCGCGTGACATCTACCGTGCCCTGCAGTCCACGCCGGCCAAGGTTCCCAGCTATCCCTTCCAAAGCGACTATGGCTGGCACATCTTCAAGGTGCTGGAACGACGCAAGAACCGATCACTGCTGGATGCCACCGGACAGATCAAGCTGATCCTCACCCAACAGAAAGAGCGGGAAACGTTCCAGAGTGTGCGTGATTCGTTGTACGAGAAGTACGATGTTTCCACCGCCGACAATCTGCCAGCGTTCCACCTGCCACCGCTGACCGAGAGGCAATCCGCGCTTCAATGACACCCGACAGCACCGATACCAGCCAGATCCCATTCGGGCAGGAAATCCTCCGCAAGGCCACCCACATCGGGGCCCTCGTCATTCCCGGTGGCTACTGGATTCTGGGACTCTCCCGCGTTGAGATGCTGGCGGCCATGGTACCGATCACCATGATCTTCGTCCTGTTCGATGTCGGCCGACTGAGAAACTGGCTAATCTGGCGCAAGATTGCCGGTCCCATCTTCGACAACATGATTCGCAACCACGAAAAAGCAGATTTCACCGGCGCCACCTACATTCTTCTTACTACCTGCGCTACCGTCGCCATGTTCCCCAAACCGATCGCTGTCGCCGCGCTTATCTTCATCATCATCGGGGATACGCTGGCCGCTCTCATCGGCCGCCGGTGGGGGAGACACAAGTGGTTCGGCACTAAATCCATCGAGGGTTCCCTGGCCTGTCTGGCAGGTCTGGTGGTAGTCGCCCATGTCACTCCCAGTCTTCCGCTCATGGTGGGGCTGATCGGCGCGGTCGTGGCTACATTGGTCGAGGCACTCCCGCTTCATATCGATGACAACGTTACCGTACCAATCATCTCCGGAGTTGTTATGTTGTTGGCGTGGCGCTTGTTAGGATAAGGCTATTTTCACGTGAACTTTTCGTTGGCATAGCGGGTAAAAAGAGTATATATTCACTGTTGTGGGAACGTGCACTACCCAATAACCGGAGGGAGGTATAATGCCAAAAGGGAAGGTAACCTACTTCAACGATCTAAAGGGTTGGGGGGTCATCTCCGGTGACGCATCCGAGCAGGACGTCTATGTTCACTACACGGCTATCAACATGGACGGGTTCAAAACCTTGAAACCGGGACAGGAAGTCTACTACGAGGTATTGAACACCGACCGTGGTCCGCACGCGCAGAACGTGACACTCAGCGCCAACGGCTGAGCGAGTCGCACACACAACGATCTTCGGCAGGGCTGCCCCCAACGGGCAGCCCTTTCTTTGTCTGCTCGGCAGCTTGTGCGCTTCTGGCGTGGATGCGTCCCTTCGGGCAGCAGGCCTACCGGCTCGCGCGAGCCATCCGGTCAGGCACCATATGTGGCGTGGCCCGAGGCTTGCCTATGGTGGCCCTTCTTCAGTTTGGGTCGTCTCACGATCCAGGCGAGTTCCTCCCTCGCGCCCCCCTGGACTTAGTCATCGCGAGGAGCGTCGCGAAGCGAAGTCTCGACATCGAGGATGCCAAGTTTCCACTATCCGAAGGATCGGGATCAGATGCCAT
>CAZXRO010000056.1:7041-12691 GCA_964642435.1 uncultured Ignavibacteriales bacterium | reverse complement strand
TCACCCACTAATCCAATTATCTGCATATCCTGTTGCACTCCTTTCCTCACTTGCTCTCCCGACTACTCGGCGCAGCCGCGGCCGACCCACCACCCAGATCAGCCTCCACCTGCGCCACCCGCCTGAGCACACCAATCACGCTGTCCGGGTTGAGCGATATCGAGTCAATCCCTTCCCGTACCAGGAATGCCGCAAACTCCGGATAATCACTCGGCGCCTGACCGCAGATGCTCACCTGTGTGTTGTGCGCATGGGCCGTCTTTATCAACTCCGCAATCGTCCGACACACCGCAGGATTGTTCTCGTCGAACAAATGCGACAACTCCTCAGAATCCCGATCCACCCCCAGCACCAACTGCGTCAGGTCGTTCGACCCGATACTGAACCCGTCGAAACGACGCGCGAACTCATCCGCCATCACTACATTCGAGGGTATCTCCGCCATAACATACACTGCCAACCCCCGGGCGCCGCGCACCAACCCGTGATCCGCCATTAACTCCAGCACCCGGTCGGCCTCGTCGACTGTCCGACAAAACGGTACCATCACCGCCACATTCTCCAATCCAATCCGCTCCCGTGCCCGTTTGACCGCCCGGCACTCCAGCGCAAAAGCCTCCCGGTAACGCTCACTGTAGTACCGCGACGCCCCCCGGAAGCCGAGCATCGGGTTCTCCTCGTCATGCTCAAACTCCGCCCCACCAAGCAATTGGGCATACTCATTCGTCTTAAAATCGCTCAGCCGCACCAATACCTGGTGCGGATACTGCGCCGCCGCAATCCGCGCAATACCGCGCGACAGATGATCCACGAAATACTCCGTCTTGTCCTCGTACCCCGCAGTCAACTCGGCAATCTGCTTCTTGGCCTGCTTGTCCTTCAAATCATCAAAGTGTACCAGCGCCAGCGGATGGACCTTAATCGTGTTGTTGATCACAAACTCCAGCCGCGCCAACCCAATTCCCTCTGCCGGCAACCGCCACCAGCGAAACGCCGCCGCCGGACTCGCAATATTCATCCGAATGGAGGTCTTCGTCTTCGGCAAACCCTCCAGGTCAACCCGCTTCTCCTCAAAATCCAGCTCCCCGTCATACACATATCCCGTGTCACCCCCGGCACACGATACTGTCAACATTGCACCATCCTTGAGCTTCTTCGTCCCATCCTCGGTGCCCACAATAGCCGGCATTCCCATTTCACGACTGACAATCGCCGCGTGCGAGGTACGCCCCCCTGAATCAGTCACAATTGCCGAGGCACGCTTCATGATTGGCACCCAGTCCGGATCAGTCTGGTCCGTCACCAGTATCGCCCCATCCTCAAACTCATCAATCTGGTCGGGACTATCAATACGCTGCGCCCGTCCGCTCGCAATACCCTGGCCAATCGCCAGCCCCGCCACCAGCCGCTTGCCACTCTCGGTCAAGCGGTAGCTCTTCATCGATCCCGCCTCCTTTTGAGACTGCACCGTCTCCGGACGGGCCTGCACGATAAACAACTCCCCGCTTTCACCATCCTTCGCCCACTCGATATCCATCGGCTTGCCATAATGACGCTCAATTGTCACCCCCCAGCGCGCCAGCATCAGTATCTCGTCATTCGCCAGCACCGCCCGCTCCTGCTCCTTCTTCGCGGTCTTCACCGTTCGCGTATCATTGCCCCGCTTGCCATAGACCATCTTGTGCTTCTTGCCCCCAATCGTCCGATCAACAATCGGTTCCAACTCGTCATCATCCAAAAGCGGCTTGAATACGGCGTACTCATCAGGATTCACCGTCCCCTGCACTACCGTCTCCCCAAGCCCCCAGGCAGCATTGATCATGACTACCTTGTCGAAACCCGTCTCCGTATCAATCGTGAACATCACCCCCGAACCCGCCTTGTCCGAACGCACCATCTTCTGCACCCCGGCCGACAGCGCTACCTTCATGTGCTCGAATCCCTTCTCTTGTCGATACGCAATCGCGCGGTCCGTAAACAACGAGGCATAACACCCCTTGACCGCCTCCACCAGGTCCTGCTTGCCCGTCACATTCAAATATGTCTCCTGCTGCCCCGCAAAACTCGCCTCCGGCAAATCCTCGGCCGTGGCGCTGCTGCGCACTGCCACCCCCACGTTCTTCGTCCCGTAACGCCGACTCAACTCGTCATACGCATGGTGCACCGCCGTCTGGATACTCTCGGGCATCGATTGCCGCTTGATCAGCCGCCTGATCGACTGCCCCACCTTCTCCAGGTTGCTGCGGTCGGATTTCAGAGACTGCAAATGCTCCGCAATCCTCTGTGCAATATCATTCTCGCCAAGAAAATGCCGGTACGCCGAGGCCGTCGTCGCAAATCCCTCCGGTACACGGATCCCCTCTCGCTTCAAGCTGGCTATCATCTCGCCCAGTGATGCGTTCTTCCCACCAACCTGACCGACATCCCCCGACCCAAGGTCCTCAAACCACCGTATGTGTTTACTACTCTGTTGCGCTCGCATCTGTTCGGAGTCCTTCCGTGCTTTGTCCACGTCTCCTGCTGCCATCCTATGGCTGTTGCCCATCAAATGTGCCCCGCCAACACCGCGACCGCGTTGCGTCCAAACTCACTGTGTGTCCCCTCGACAATGTACACATCACCCATCCCACGCAACGGATCGCGCTCTCTTTCTTCGATTCTAACAGCCGGCACGAGTATCGGCACCGGCCGGTGAATCTCCCGGGTGTTAAGAACGAACTCGAGCGGGCTCACGTCGGCCACCGGCGTCACCAGAATCGCCTGAAACGAATTGTGGTGCATCCGGGTATAGGCCGCCTGGGCATCGCTCACGATTATCACCGCAACTCCCTCCTGAATGAGGTGACGTGTCGCCAAGGTGCTGCTCCCATTCTCTACAATCAATACTGCATCTAACTCCATATCCTTCTCCAACTGTACTCTCTGCGCCGGGTCCGCATCGCGAACCCGCATTTCTGCTGCACTAAAATGAATAACAAACACCATGCCAAGCTTGCCCCCAATCGTCTAACCACCTACCCGGTAAGCTGATAAGCTGCCCCGAACGAACCCCTCCAGACCGCTCCCACCAGATCAATGTGATCAGCAGGAACGCATGCAAACGAATGACATGAAAACACGGTACACCCCCCAGCTCAGCCCCAACATACTCACCCTCGAAACAGCCAGAAAAAAGGCAGGCCCATAGCCTGCCGCCAACAACCGGTTCCACCCCCGTCACACAAGGGCATCACCACCCTCGATATGCCAACAACCCCTCTTACTTCAACCCGTGCTTGTCCAGCTTGTTGTAGATCATTCGACGGCTTATCCCCAGTAACTCCGCTGCCTCCTTGCGGTTGTTGTTACTAACCAGAAGGGCACGCTGAATCATCGTCCTCTCAACCTCCTCCAATGGCGTCCCAACCTCAAAACAAACCGTCATACTCGTATTTTCGCTCTCGCGCAAACGGGGGGGAAGATGCTCCATCCTGATCTGATCACCATCGCATATCAACATCGCCCGCTGAATCACGTTCTTCAACTCGCGCACGTTGCCCGGCCATTCATACGCCTCAAGCCGCATGATTGCATCCGGCGCCACAGTCTTGACATTGCTGTGTAACGATTCGTTGAATATCTCCACAAACCGGTTGATCAATGGGCGAATGTCCTCAGGGTGCTCCCGAAGCGGCGGTAACTCAATACGGAACACGTCCAACCGGTAAAACAGGTCCTTGCGAAACTCCCCTTTGCGCGCCATCGCTACCAAGTCGGCATTGGTCGCCGCGATAATCCGCGCCCCGCTCGTGACATCTTCAGACCCACCCAGCCGATTGAACTTCTGCTGCTCCAGCACCCGCAACAGGCTCACCCGCACCTTCTCCTCAACCGCATCGATCTCGTCCAGCAACACCGTCCCACCATCAGCCCGCTCGAAAACCCCCCGATGCTGATCCACTGCCCCCGAGAACGAACCCCGCTCATGGCCAAACAACTCGCTGGCCACCAACTCCGAGGGCAAACTGCCCAGGTTGACCGCCAAAAACGGTTTCTCCCGACGGTGACTCAACTGGTGAATCGCCTGCGCCGCCAAATCCTTGCCCGTACCCGTCTCGCCCATCAACAATATGGGAATGTCCACACTGGCCGCCTTGCGAATCCGGCCAAACACTCCCTGCATAACCTCCGAGGGACCGATGATCTTGTGGAGCTGGGTGACCTTTTCGCGGTCAGGAAGCGCTGTCTCGGTCGGCGCCACCTGTTGATCCGCTACCGCCGACTCAATTATCGCCTTCAGCTCCCAGTCACTCACCGGAATCTTCGTGTAGTGGTACCCACCCTCGGACAACCACCCCGCCCCCCGTACCGCATCCTCAGCATGCGTCAAGAGAATAACCTGTGGCTGCGGGTTATGCCCCTGTATCCGCTCCAGCAACGCCTCACACTCCGCCAATTGCTCGCGCGGTACAATCGTGTCCAGCACAATCACCGAGCACGGATTTGCCCAGAATCCATCGCCAATGTCTTGTATTCTCGGATGCCAGGAAACGTCGGTGTGATACTGTGACATGATCGTGCTGATACGGTCCGCCAGATGCCCCTCATCGGACACCACCATGATATCTAAGCTCTTAACCGTACGCATAAGGCCCCTCCAGATAAAGCAGAACAAAAACCGTTCGTGCGGCTACTCAATCCGAAGAGGTGACTTAGCAGCACGTTGACTTAGTTGTGCCATATTCGGCTCGAGGCGCAGTCGCCATGTGATTGGATTAATATAATAGGAAATGTGACCAGAAAAATCAACAGCAATTGGCCTATAGGCAGAAAATTTGCTCAGTCCGCCAGCATTTGCTGCAATCTCATCGCATCCTGCGGAGCATAACCATTCTGGTCATTGTCAAAATAGCAGTACGCATCGTGCCCTTTTGACAGCCAACTCGACAGCGCTCCCGCCCAGCCCGAAAGCCCCTGCCCGCCATACCGCCCCTGATACGCCTTGTCCGACGGCCCGTGCAGCCGTACATAAACATAGTCAGCCGTCAATTCCTTCGGCGAGGTCTCACCTTTCAAATCAAATATGCAAAACGCCGCATCGTGCCGTCTCAGGCACTCATATACCTCATCACACCACCACGACTCGTCACGAAACTCGAAGGCATACCGATGATCATTCGGCAACGACTCCAGAAACTCCTCCAGCCGCTGGGCATTGCATCGCCAGTTCGGCGGAAGCTGAAACAATATCGGCCCCACATGCCCGTTCAGCAAATCCACCCGCTTCAAAAACTTCCGCGCTGCCGATTCACTCTCCCGAAGTTTCTTCATGTGTGTTATATACCGACTCGCCTTCACCGCGAAGGTGAAATCCTCATCCACCGTCCGCTTCCACTGCTGGAGCGTCCGACGCTGCGGCAACTGGTAAAACGAGTTATTGATCTCTACTGTCGAAAACCGATGCGAATAATACTCCAGCCACTGCTCCTGGGTGATGTTCGGATCATAGAACGCCCGTCGCCAATGCTCGTAGTTCCAACCCGATGTTCCCACCTGCAACTTCCCCGATCTTGCCATTTCCCTCACCTGTATAATGTATAAAGAGTGTGAACGTTTGTCTGTAGCTGTTGTTATCCCAGAGAGGGCCACCACCAGATCAAATAGCCGGGGA
>CAZXRO010000056.1:0-7031 GCA_964642435.1 uncultured Ignavibacteriales bacterium | reverse complement strand
GCTGAGAGGGGGGGATAGCAACCACGCTGGATCGATCACGGCGTCATCTTGCAGAAGGGCGAGATTCCCCAAATCAACCTTCCCTTCCACGTGCTGCAGTCTCTTATCCTGTCCCGGGCTCCTCCTTTGGACGCTCACCCGGTTTATCTACTATCTGAACCACCGTTGCCTGCGGACCCTTCTCGCCCTGCGCTTCACTGAAACTCACTCCTGTGCCCACCGCCAGGCGATCAAAATCATCCGAGGTCACCGCATTGCGGTGAAAATAGACCCGGCGCCCATCAATCGTGCGCAAGAACCCCAACTCCTCCTCGGGTCGAAGTTCCTCCACTATCGCCGCCGTCTGCTGGTCCGGATGCGTCTTTACCTCACCTCGCTGCTTCTCCGTGATCCGCTTGATCTGCCGCTCGGCAGCATCGAATGACTCGCGAATCAATGTCGGCAGCGGCTGGTCCACATCCTCAGGCGGCGTCTTCTTGTCCACCACCACTTTCTGCGATGGCGGTATATTCAGCGTGATACGCACTCGGTACGGGTTCCCCGTGTTCTGGCTGCTCTGTTTGCGCTCCACGAACACCTCGCCGCTGGTCATGTAGTCACAGAAGCGCTCCATCTTGTCCACTCGGCTGAGTATCAACTGCTCCAGCTCCTCGGTTCGTGCCACATCTCGGAAGGTCGTCTCAAGAGGTACTTGCATCTTACTTGTCTCCTTGTTCATCATCTGTGTCCTCGCAGTATGCCCTCGCAAACCGGTCGATTCTGCCATAGGTCCGGGCCGATAGCCAGCCGCCGGCAAATCCATCGGCAAAGGCCGCCGCCATGCCCAGCACACTGCCCGCCACGGTCGTCAATACTGTGCGGCCGATCCGATCCAGCCCCAGTGAACCGCCGCCTTCACGATCGCGATGAATCGCCCACCATGTCAGAGCCGCCTGCCCGGCCAACCAAACAATACTGCCGGTCACTGCAAACGTTCTGGCTTTCAACGTCATAACTAAAATGCTCCCCGGCTACCCTCGCGGGCCGCCCGCTTCTCGTTCACTTTCAACTCAGTCTCTCCTGGTGGTCTTCGCACAAATACGCCCCCCGCCCGGAAAACTTCCTCCGGACAATCGTCCCACCGCAAATCGGACATTCAGCCCCCTCCTCGCGATGTCGCAACAAGTAGCTGCGCGGCAACTTATCCGGCTGCGCCTGCTTCTCAATGACCTTGTTTAACACTGATCGCATTGCCCTGAAGACCTTCTTCACCCGTGCCCTATCCAGAGCCGAAACATCTGATGCCGGATGAATATGCGCCCGATAGAGCACCTCATCAGAATATACGTTGCCAATTCCCGCAATCGTATGCTGATCCATCAGCGCTGTCTTGATCGCCCCCTTCTTATCACTCAGGATGTCCGCCAGCTCGCCCGCATCCGATATCTCGTCCAGTGCATCCGGGCCAAGCTTCTCGTGCTCACAAAAACTATCCGGCCCGTCAATCGGCTGCAAATGTCCCAGCTTCCGTGCCGCTACGTACGCCAGGTGGTAGCCATTGCCCAGTTCGAAAACAACCTGCGCGTGCTCCGGCTCGTCGCTTTCATCCTTGTAGTAGGCCAAATACCCCGTCATTCCAAAATGCACCGCCAGCCAGTTGGAACGGCCAAACCGCACCAGCAAATGCTTCCCATGCCGCGTCGTCTCGTTGATCCGCGTCCGGCTGACCAGCGATGTCAACGCACGCGATCCAATTCCCTTGAGCACCCGCGTGCTATGCGTATCAACATCCCGTACCTGTTTATGCAGCGCCGTCGAGTTCAAATACCGACGGTATACCTCTACATCGGGCAGTTCAGGCATCGCTCACTAACTCCTTTGCACCACACAAGTCCACTACCGACCAGCAACAGGGGAGAGGCATGGAAATCGGTTTCCCGATTTCCATACCCATTACAAAACCGTCAGGGAAAATGCGGTTCTGTCTGCACTCACCACGAGTGCTCTTCATCGGTAGTATTCCGGGCCAAATTCAACCCGCAAATCGTTGTCAACCGCTATTGCACCCCCTTCGTAGGCCTCCGCAGCAGCCTCCAGTCGCTCATTCCACGTATCAACAGCCCCAGTGAGCGTCGCCACACCATTGTCAACACTGACATTCACATTGTCATTGTCAACAAATGGACTCCACCACAACTCGTCCTCAATATTCTGCTCAATCTCCCAGTCACTCATTGTCGAGCTGAAGCCATTGGGCACCACATACCAGCCATAGTCGTATGGATACCACCAGTCATAGTCTATCCATCTGCTGTAGACCAACGCCTCATTCGGTTCATCGACCAGCAGATTGTTGTCAACCGCCACCACGCCACTCACTTGCGCCGCTACATCATCAGCCTGCGCCTTGTCGAAATACGTCTCTACGGTACCATTCAAATCAACCACACCGCTATTGCTGACGATCTCCATGTTATAGGCCTTTACGTACGGATCGCGTACCAACGCCCGGCGAACATCCGCTGCAATCGCACTGTCAGGCTTCATTCTTTGCTCAGGACGCACCTGGATCTGATTCTTCACGGCGAACACGCCTACCGTATTCCGCGCAACCTGGCTGGCCGCACGCTTCGCCTTCAGGTTGTCTACCTTGCCGCTGAGCCTTACCTCACCGCTGTCAACTGCCACCTGCACATCAGTCGAAATCACCCGGGGATCATAGAATAGAGCATCATCCAATGCCTCTTTGATATCCTCATCATCCTTCGGAGTGTACTTCTGCTTGCGGAAACGCTCATCACGAGCCCAGGACTCCACCTTAAGTCCCTCTGCATCAACCTCCTCCACGTTCGTCACCCAGGCATCGGACACCGCATATCGCTTCTCCGCCGCACTGCCTACAACTCCGGTCAACGTTACCGTATTGCCGTCCACCGACACATTCACCAGGTCATCATCGACCAGCACATCCCAGTGTAGTTTCTCGCGCACTTCAGCCGCAATCTCCGCATCGGGTCGATCATCCTCATACTCAAGCGCAATATTATTCGTTACTGACTTCACACCGCTGACACTGCCGGCTACCTTCTCGGCCAATTGCTTCTCGTACCACGAGTTCACCGTTCCCCCAAGCGTCACCGCGCCGTCATTGACACTGATATCAACTTCCCACGAATCAGTCGCCGGATTCGTCATCAGCGCCGTCAGGACGTCATCCTGAATTTGCCCGTCCGAACGCGCCGGAGCGTACACCTCCACATTGTTAATGACTGACCTCACACCCTTTACGGTTTCTGCCAATCGAGCTGCCCGCTTCTTGGCCCGGACATTATTGACGAACCCCGACAGCGTCACAACACCTGCATCGGTCCTCGCATCAATATTGTAGCCGGAAACAGCCTCATCTTCAATAAGACCGTCCAGCACTGCCAGCGTGATCTCCGAATCAGTCATCTGCCTGGCTGAGGCCGTGGATGGGGCGATACTGACTAAGAGAAACAGTAACGATGCTGCCATCACAATAGGTGTCAGGATCCGGGAGTAACTTGTCTCAATGCGTAACATGGTCTTCGTGCCTCCTGCATGATTTGGCAATTCCAATTCCATTTCCATTATGCTGCCAGATAATCAAGCAAGAGTCGTGCCACCTCTTTCGCACCACTGACCAATCCCTTGTATGCCAACAGCATGCCACCACCAATCAACACCTCCCGCCGACTCGCTCATCTCCCCCTCTGGCTTCCTGCGTACTCCGCTCACACAGCCACCCCGTTAATCTATGAAGAATCGGTACACACCTGTCACACATCCCCTGCGAAACCTTGCGCCCACAACCCCACAACCAGGATTGGCGGAACAATACCGCTCTCCAACGTGTATTGCATACAGTGGGAATCACACTCCAGGTGCCAATTCTAATGTGGACTCGGAAGGGATTTCTGACGACTATATGAATGCGGCCAAGCGCTGGTGCGCCAACCAAATGCGACCAACATCGTCGACTATGGCGGGCCAGGTGTGCTTGATTGTAACGAACGTATCGATAGAAAATGCAATGAAAGGTTGCTGTGAGTAAACAGTCGGATAAGCGAGCGACAGGAAAGGCGACAACGGTGCCAGAAACGAATGAAAAGGTGATCCACGGATCGTCACTGATTACCGAACACGACGTCTATCTCTTCAAACAGGGAAGCCATTACCAGCTCTATAACAAGCTTGGTTCGCATCCAATGGAAGTCGATGGCGTCAAGGGCGTCAGCTTCGCCGTGTGGGCTCCCAATGCCCGCAAAGTCACCGTCATGGGCGACTTCAACTTCTGGAACCGCGACACCCACGAACTGGCCGTACGATGGGACAGCAGCGGTATCTGGGAGGGGTTCATCCCCAACATCAAGCCCGGCACCAACTACAAGTACCACATCGTCTCCGGCAGCAATACCTGGGAGGGTGACAAGGGCGATCCCTATGCCTTCTACTGGGAACTGTCACCCCGCACCGCCTCGACCGTCTGGGAACTCGACTACGAATGGGGCGACAAGAAATGGATGAACGAGCGCTATCAGCATAACTCGCTCGAGGGCCCCTTCGCCGTCTATGAAGTCCACCTCGGCTCGTGGCAGCGCGTCCCCGAGGACGGGAATCGATTTCTGACTTACCGCGAACTGGCTCCCAAACTTGCCGACTACGTCAAGGAAATGGGTTTCACGCACGTCGAGTTTCTGCCCGTCACCGAGTACCCCTTCTATGGTTCATGGGGATACCAGGCAGTCGGCTATTTTGCGCCCACGTCGCGATTTGGCACTCCCCAGGACTTCATGTACCTCATCGACTACCTGCACCAGCAGGGCATCGGTGTCATCATGGATATCGTCCCTTCGCACTTTCCTTCCGATGAGCACGGCCTGGTCTATTTCGATGGTACCCACCTGTATGAACACCAGGATACCCGCAAGGGCTTCCACCCCGACTGGAAGAGCTATATCTTCAACTACGGCCGCAACGAGGTACGGAACTTCCTGATCAGCAGCGCTCTCTTCTGGCTCGACAAGTACCATATCGATGGCCTCCGGATCGATGCCGTCGCCAGCATGCTGTACTTGGATTACTCCCGCAAACACGGCGAGTGGATACCCAATGAATACGGTGGACGTGAGAACCTCGAGGCTATCAGCTTCCTGAGGCGCATGAACGAAGTCATCTACGAGCGGTACCCCGATGTCCAGTCCATTGCCGAAGAATCTACCGCCTGGCCAATGGTGTCGCGACCGATCTACGTCGGCGGCCTGGGCTTTGGCATGAAGTGGAATATGGGCTGGATGCACGACACCCTCAGCTACTTCAGCAAAGACCCCATCCACCGCAAGCACCACCAGAACAATCTGACCTTCAGCCTGCTCTATGCCTTCACCGAGAATTTCAAACTCCCGCTGTCGCACGACGAGGTCGTTCACGGCAAGGGATCACTGCTGAACAAGATGCCCGGTGATGTCTGGCAGAAACGCGCCAATCTGCGACTGCTCTTCGGCTACATGTGGACCCACCCCGGCAAGAAATTGCTCTTCATGGGCGGCGAGATTGGCCAATGGGACGAATGGGACCACGAAAGCAGCGTCTCGTGGCATCTGCTGCAGTACCCCGAACACCAGGGCATCCAGACCTGGTTGAAGGATCTCAACCACTACTACCGCAAACAGCCCGGTCTCCACGAGAAAGACTTCCACGATACCGGCTTTCAATGGATCGACTGTAACGATATCGACAACAGCATTCTCAGCTACCTCAGACGCGACAGTCAGGGGAGACCATCAGTTGTCGTCGTGGCCAACTTCACACCAGTCGTCAGGCATGGCTACCAGGTTGGTGTGCCGCTCCCTGGACATTGGAACGAGGCCCTTAACAGCGATGCCGAAGTCTATGGCGGCAGCGACCAGGGCAATTACGGCGGCCTCGACACCCGCCCGGAACCATTGCACGGCTTCGACCAATCCGTGGAGCTGACCCTGCCACCGCTGGGAATTGTTGTCCTTGAATTCGATAGTGGCGATAATCCATAGCTCGACTCGACCGATTGCAGTATTGCATTGCCGCAGGGGAGAGGACCGGAATTCCAACCCCCGCCGGCTGACCACACATTGAAGCTGAAGAGTTCAGGGATGTACGGAACAGTGTTTCATTCACGACGATTACCAGAAGATCGCCCGCAAACACCCATCACCGGGCAGACAACCGCATGAAACCGGGCGCAATGTGCATAGATGGCGATAAGTGCCGCTTTGTCATCTGGGCACCACACCAGGAATCCCTGGCGGTGATGCTTAAAGCCCCTCGTGAAGAGGAACTCCCGCTCACAAAAGACAGCAACGGCTACTTCGTCGGAGAGTTCGATCACATCGGTCACGGTGCACGGTATATGCTCCGACTCGACAACGGTACCGAACGCCCTGATCCTGCCTCTCGCTTCCAGCCCGATGGCGTCCACCAAGCCTCCGAGGTTATCGACCACTCGCTGTTTGTCTGGTCCGATCAGGACTGGAAATGCCCCCCGCTCGCCGATATGATCATGTACGAGCTCCATGTCGGTACCTTTACGCCCTCCGGCGATTTCGAGGGCGTCATCTCACGCCTTGAATACCTCCGGGCGCTCGGTGTCAACGCCATCGAACTGATGCCCCTCGCGGCGTTTCCCGGCCAACGTAACTGGGGCTACGATGGCGTCTATCCCTGGGCCGTGCAGGAATCCTACGGCGGACCGGCCGGCCTGAAACGACTGATCAATGCCGCCCACCTCTCCGGCATGGCCGTGATCCTCGATGTTGTCTACAACCATCTCGGCCCCGAGGGTAACTATCTGCACGAATTCGCCCCGTACTTCACCGAAAAATTCCGTTCCCCGTGGGGATGGGCTATCAATTTCGATGAAGCCGGCAGCGATGACGTCCGGAATTACTTCATCCACAACGCCCTCTCGTGGTTCGAGGACTACCACATCGATGCCCTCCGGCTCGATGCTATCCACGGCATCTTCGATATGAGCGCTGTCCCGTTCCTCCAGG
>CAZXRO010000055.1:0-12737 GCA_964642435.1 uncultured Ignavibacteriales bacterium | reverse complement strand
TCCTTCTTGATGAATCGTACGTTCTCGGTCACCTGGACCTCGAAGGTAGCATCGGCAGGCACTTCGGCCTGGCCACCGCTGATAAAGAGGCCGAAAATGAGGAGGTACGACAGGAGTTTCTTGCCCTTGCCCTTGTATTCCGGGGTGGTTCCCTCCACCGGGACGGTATTCAGTTCGAGAGGAACGTAGGGGCCCTTGGGGTTGATGCTCTCGAAAGTCAATTGGAGCTTGCCAGGGCTGCCGCCTTTGCCGGCGCTTTTGGCGCTGGTCACGACGGCGGTTCCCATGGCCCCTTCCTCGACGAGCGTGACGCCTCCCATGACGATGGGTTCGACGAGGTAGACGGGGACCTTGTCACCCTCGGCAAACTTCGCGGAGCTGACGGTGGAATTGGGGTCGAATTGCACGATGGCCTTGCTGCCCTTGGGCAGCTGGATACCGGCGGCAGTGGCGGCACCGGTGCAAGCGACAAGAATCAGCGCCACGAGGGCGAGAGTCTGCCATGAACGACGGGCGTGTATCATTCGTTAGTTTCCTCCAAGCTCGAGTACCGGCAAGTCCTCTGCCGGGTTGTTAATCAGCGTAAACGAAATGGCCGTACCGCTATTGGAGAAGGTAATCTCTCCATTGAGCGCATACAGGCAGTACTTGTCCTTGGCCACATAGAGGTCGGTGGGGTCTTTCCCCCAGGTTTCATCGGTATCGATGTGCGGCAGGTCGAAGGCGATATGGATATCGGCCCCGGGTCGCCAGGAGAGTGTTTTCTGGTCACCGGCGACGAACTGTTCCATGGTCGACCACTGCGGCGTGCCGCGATCGGGGACGACCTCGATATGCAGATGGCCGTTGTCGGGGACGACATCGACCCTGAGTTGGTAGGTACGTTCCCGGTTTATGGTGTTTGCGGCTGAGATATAGCGATCGATAGCGGCCCGTTCTGCGGTGTATTGATTGCCGGCAAGCTGGCCGCGAATGCTTTCAAGCTCGCGTACGGCGTCATCGAGTC
Organism: uncultured Ignavibacteriales bacterium; assembly: GCA_964642435.1. GTDB lineage: Bacteria > Zixibacteria > MSB-5A5 > GN15 > FEB-12 > WJKG01. The sequence continues at coordinate 11,731 of CAZXRO010000055.1, read as the reverse complement.
GATACGACGGGCGGGGATTGCTGTTGATCCTTCCGGCGAGGGCCTTGAGGTCCTGGAGGGCATCGGAGGCACCCTCGGCCTGGACCTCCTCGGTCTTGACACCGCTGACGACACCATCGATGGCGGTATAGAGCTCCTTTTCATCGGATGTCAATGCGGCGGCATTCACCTCTTGATTGAAGGTGACGACACTGTCCAGTTTCTGCCAGCAGGCGGTGTTGTTGGGTTCACCGGCGCACTGGGAGAACTGGTCCCAGACGCGATTGGTCCGGGCGGCGCTGGCGAAGACGGCGCTTGAAGAGTCGCCGGCCAGGGCGGCCAGTTCGGAGCTGAGGCGGCGGTAGTCATCGGACTGGATCAGCTCGCGAGTGGAGGGGTCCATACGGGGCCATTGGTCCTGCTGGCGAACGATGCCGGTCATTTGTTTTTGCAGGCGGGCGAGCTTTTCGGTCAGGCTTTCGGCCTGGAGGTCGCGATAGGTTGCGGCCAGATCGCGCGCGGGCGGCCTGAAGTCGCGGAAGACCTTGCGTACGAGCCATCGTCCGGAATAGTGCGTGTAGGCATCGGAAATGGACTTGCGATCGTTGGGGCTGGTGGCGGCGGCCTCATTGTTGTATTTGGCGAGTACGTCGTCCTCAAGGCCGGTGGCGCGTCCGAGTTGCCACCACAGGTGCCAGATGAACACGGCGGAGCAGAAGACGACCCATATTAGCACCAGATTGCGGACAGCCGTGCGCACCTTGCGGAATCCGTCGATGCGCCGGTTGCGGACAATGGATTGCAGCAGCCAATGGAACGGGCGTTTGACTCCGATTGGCCGGATAACATCGGGCGGCTTGTAGATACTTCGACCAAGCTCGGCGCCGATCTTCTCAGGCTGCGTGCCGACGCTGGAGACGAAGAAGATCTGGAAGTCGAGGGTGCGCCCAACCGTAATTTTCAGAAAGCCCTTTAGCTTGGTGAGTACGTCGCGCACGGAGCCGGCCCATTCGGGATCGGACTGGATGCGCGGGTTGGAGAGGATCTGCTCGAAGAACTCGTCGTAGTCCTCGCCGAGGACGGGTTCCTCGCTGGGATGGATGAGCGACACGTGCTGATCGCCCTTGAACCCGGGGAGGACATCGGCCTTGGTGATCACCAGCCCGACCGGAATGGGCAGCCGTTCATCGAGCGGCGCGAGTCGCTGGATCATGTTTTCGAATGCAGCCGCATGGGACTGCCACTGGGTAGGTGAGCCGAGGGTCTTGGGGTCGAAGAAGAACAGCAGGCCATCGCAGCCGGTGAGGAAATCGATCACTTTCTCGGAGGTGTCATCATCGCCACCGATAGAGATGGCATCGCCGGCATAGTCGAGCGTGACGACCGGCAGTTTATGACTGCGGTCGAGGTTGGCGACCATTTTCATAATGGTGTCGCGGCGGGTGAGGTCGGGGAATTCCGGATCCTGGCGCACATCGACCATCGTTCCCTGTCCGGCGGAGGGTGAGAGACCCCACATCTTGCGGTGGTTGCCGAGCAGTTCGCTGGCGCTGACGCTGTCGCTGACCGACAGTTGGAGATCTCGGGCGGTCTTGCAGTCATCGTGGAGGATAGACAGATAGACCGTCTTGCCGCTGTTGCTGTGTCCGACCAGTCCGACCCGAATGCCACCGGGCCATTCGTGGCCGCCCTTAGCGTCCTTGTCCTTCTTTCGGCTGGATGCCGCCTTGGCGCCCTTCTTACCGAATTTGAGAAGCTTTCCTATCTTCACGCGAGCATTATTCCCAGAGTTGAGTTTCGTGTGTCGACATCATCCTGGTATGTGCCATGATCAGTAGCCCCGCAGGGTCGTGACTCGTTGATTGAGTTGGTCGAGTTTGCTGTCACTGTAGCTTGACCACAGCACCGGCACAAGGATACCGATCCCGATCCAGACGACGATCAGGAAGATGGTCAAGAAGTAGGCGGGGCGTCGCTGTCCGAACATCAGGGCGGTATAGCGGTAGCTCCGGAACAGCCCCTTGAACTTTCCGAGCGCATCGGTAAGCACCTTCTGGACCCGCGAGAGCCAGGAGCCTTGCCTGGCGCGGTAGTCCCAGTCTTCAAGGTACGATTCGACCAGCTTGTTGGTGCGCGCCCAGCGTTCGAAGAACCCGACTCTTTGCAGGTGGAATTCCAGCGACGACCGATCCTGAATGAGGCTGTCGCCGAGCTGCAGTCGCCGTCGGCACAGCTCCATGACGCGATGCGGGTCGTTTTTGGCCTCGAACTGCTCGGGCGTGATATCGACGGCGAGTGGCCGCCCGTAGGCGTTCATGAAGTTGGCCAGCTCCACCATGAAGAAGTTGTGAAGCTGGGGGTTGTTGTTCAGGGCGCCGGGCTGGAACAACTTGGGCAAAAGTTGTTCCTCGATATAGGGAACGTCCTGTCTGACTTCCCGCAGCCCGCGAATGTAGCTGTAGGCCTGATTGGAGCGGTTGTCGACATCGACTTCCATCTCGAACCAGGTGACGAGGGTCTGGACGGTCAGTTCCCTGAGGTCGGAGGCCTTAAGCGGTGCCTTGTGAATGAAGTCCAGCAGGGTGTAGTCGGTTTCGACTGCCTGGTCGCGGTATTCCCGCAGTGCGGTGAAGACGGCCCGGATGCCATTGTAGGTCTGCTGGAAGGCACCGAAGTCGAACGCGGAGTAGTTCGATTCATAGGTGCTGATGTATCGAAAGAGGTCGTCGATGTATTGCCTGATTTTCATAGTACCAATCTCTGAACTTAATCGACAATGTAAAGTTTGATATCGGATTCAGACAAGTCATTTAGCTTGTTTGTATCCTTCAGGCCGCGGAACCACAGCCCGGCTTTCTGGGCGGAATCGACGCGAATCATGTCCTGAGCTCTCAGGGCGACCTTGCTGCCGAAGGTTGTGGTATCGATAGTCATGGGGTTCGTTTCGCCGAGGCTGACATCGCCGAACCCGATACGGACATTGATAGCGCTCCATTGGGCGGCGTCCATGAGGTCTTTCTCCATGAGGATGACGCAGTCGCTGACCCCGACCTTGGCCGGGAGATTCAGGGTGATAATGGCGAAGTCGTTCCAGTCTTCCCTGAGACACTCGGTGTGACTGGCGGCGGAGAAGGTCATGCCCTTGTAGCTGACGGTATCGCTGGCAGCCGGTTCGGGGGCGATTTCACCCTGGGCGAGGAAAGCGATAAGTTGTTGCGTGGTGTTAAGCAGATTGTCAGCTTCCTCGAAATGTCGGCCGAGATCCAGGTGGTTATAATCGGCCAGCAGGAAAGCATCGACAGCCCGGGCAAAGGTGCGGTATTCCATGCGGAGCTGTTTCTGGAAGAAGCGATCGGTCAGGAAGTCCTTGACGGCCGGCGAGTAGGCCAGAAGTGTGGTCAGGACACGGAACAGCCCCTTGAACTGATTGACGACGGTAAGTGGGTGCGGGGCATTGTGGCCGATGAGCAGGCTGTCGAAGGTGTAGGCGGAGTACAAGCCGAGTTGGCTGACGAGGTGCTTGAGTGATGATATCAGGTCGGCGCCGGTGCCGAGGGTGCTTGAGGGGCCGAGTCCCGATGCGACGCGGGTGATGGCGGTCATGAGGCTGTCGAGCCTGTCGCGCAGTTGGCGCACGGTGTTTTGCAGGCGTTCATCGGCAGCGACAGTCACGCACGGCGGGAAGAACCAGGCTGAGTTGGTAAGGCCATCGGGGCCAAGCTCCAGTTGTGCGATCTGGAGGTAGCGGGTTTCGGACAGCACGGGTGGCGTCCCGATGTGGACGCTGTATGACCGGGTGGAATACGGCAGTCTCGGGACGGGTTCGTTGGGGTCGGCCTGACCGACCTGCTCCCTGGTATCTGAGGCCAGGGCGAGGTAAACGGGAATGGTTCCCGGGGCGGCCTGTTCCTCGCCGGCGACGACGGCGGCATCGACCGGATTGATCTCGATGATATTGCCATCGCCGGTAATGGCGCGGCATTGGGACACCTCGACCCGTACGACGCTTCCGCGGAGGGTGGCGTGGTATTTGAGGGCGGCACTGTCTGTGTGTGGCACGAGGCCGAAGTTGTCACCGATGGGGTTGGCGTACCATCGGGCCAGTTCCTCGAAATAGCGTTCCTGATCAGCCAGGTGGCCACGCGAGACGAGCATGCCGTCTTGCCAATTGACTGAGAGGAGTCTGAATTCACTCATTTGGTCGGTTATACTCCCTGTTTATCCGTTATCGCCTGTTGGCAAGTAATCGTGGTGAGCGTCGATCTGCTGTTTGGCACCAGCGTGCCATGACACGCCCAGGAATGCTTCGCGGTGCGAGCGACCGATGGGCCTGGCGGAGAATGGCAGCTCGAATCGCAGGTGCCATTGCAGGTGACCGGGATTGCACATGGTCATAATCTTCTCAAGCAAGGTTCGTCGCGATCCACCGGGGAGCCAGTCCTCGACGTGGGCCTGGCGGATGTCGGTGAGAATCAGTTCGTAGCGTGAGTCGTGATCGACGAAATGGTCGCCGAGGACCCAGTCATCGCCAAGGTGGCTGTAGGTTGTGCTCAGGCGGGACTGGATGGCCGGGTCTATCTGGTGTTTGGCCGGTGTGTTTTCCCGGACGTGCAGCTTGCAATCGAGCAGCAGGCCGAGGACCCAGGCCATTCCCCTGGGGTTGCCGGACCATTCGTTAAAGTCGCGCATGAGGGCAGTCCAGAGGCCGAGCAGGGTGTTGGCGGAGCAGCAGGATCGGGGCCGGTCGCCGTAGAGATCGATCACTCGGGAGAGGTGGCCGGGTTCGATAATGGCTTCATCGAACCGCATGCGTTCGAATGACATCAGGGCCGACATTTTGGCCGCGGTGCCATCGATGGGCGCCATCATACCGCGCGCCCTGGTTTCCCACGTCGTGGAGGCGGCCGAAGAGCGCTGCGGAGAGGTGAAGAACTGATACGGCAGGTAATCGACAATGCCGACCATGCCGACATCGAGCACGACCTCGGTCTCCTCGGTCAGCGGGGTTCCGGGGTCGGGGTCCTGGCTGCGGATCTGGCCATCGTAATCTTCATTGGATCCAACGAGCCTGACGAAGATCCTGTCGGGGTCGACACCGAGCTTGATGAGCTGGTTCACAGCGGTGACAAGACTTGGACGCGAGCGGCGGTCAACCAGTACCGGCATGAGATGTTTCGACGGAGCGTTCATGTGTGGTCAACCTCGACGAGGTACTGGGTGTTGACGACCGAGCGCAGTTTGAGGAACCGTTCCAGTCGTGATTTGAGCAGCTCGATCTCCTCATCGCTGCCGAAGTCTTCGGGATCGACAGTAAGCGCAACGACAGTACAGCGCTGGACACAGCCGTCAATGCGTCGGGTACCGGCCCGGCAGGCGGCCTGGGCGATGCGCGGATCGAACGACCGGGACCAGGCGGCGACATCCTCGAAGGTGAGGGCGCGGTCGCGCTGGCGGAGGCGTACGGTAACTTCCTGCTGGAGTTGCTGTTGTGTCCTGGCGGGGATGGCGCCGGTGGAGGGGGTGATGTTTTTGACCTCGGACAGTCCGGGGTGGCCCTCGTACATGCGGGAGATATGCCCGCGCTCAATGCCATTGGCGCTGACGCCGTCGGTGACGCTGTATTCGACACTGAGCGAATTGGGGGTACCCTCGGCGGCGTGCATGAAGTCAAACCAGAGGACAACGTGGCCATCACGTTCGGTGAGTGTATATCTTGGGTGTGAGTCAGTGCTTTCGGTGCTGTCGGCGGAGAGGTAGCGCCTGCCTTCGGAGTCGGTGACATTTTCGATTGTGAGGACAGAGTCGGCGCTCTCCGGAATGACGACATCGATGAGCTGCGCGCCCCCGGTGTGGCGGAACAGCGTGAGAGAATAGCGGTTGGCGGCCACGATAGTGTCAAAGAGCAGGTTGACGCCCTTGGCGAACGGTGCTCGGCTTCCCCGCGGGGGCAGATCGATGCGGAGCCAGTAGCAGTTTGCAGACTCGGTGAGGGTCGGCTGTCCCTCGAACGGGGCGGGAGTGTCAATCAGTTCTTTCGGAGGCGGGCCAACGCTCCATCGGCCGGCGATATCCTCGGGCAGAACGACGAAGGAGTCGGTCAGATCGCTGAAGAGATCGGCGCTGGTGCGCAGGCCGCCCCAGTCATCGGCGCCGGCGGGTGCGAGGACGCGATCGAGCCAGGAGGTCTTGCCGGGGCAGAAACCGGTGTCGCGGGTGGCGGCGGAGCGATTGAGGGGGTGCCAGTAGCCCCACTGGAGCTGCGGTCGCAGTTCGGGTGCGATGTCAAGGTAGATCACGGCCTGGTTGAGGGCCGAGGGAGGCCCGGAGAAGGTGATGCCGAGATAGAGTTGCCAGGGGGTGTCGCTTTCCGAGGGGTAGCGTTCGATGGCGGCTCGCAGGTCGCGTTCGGGCGTGCCGGGGGAAACGGGCAGCAGAAAATCGCCACGTCGGAGCACGGCGACCTCGGTGACGGCGCTGAGGACGGGCCAGTCGGTCAATGGGGAGAAGAAGTATGTGCGTGCGCCCTCGCGCGATTCGCGGTAGAAGAAGCGGATGTGTGAGTCGATTTCGACCACGGGGTCGACGGTTGTGCACTGCATAACGCAGTGGGCGGGTGTGGGCCAGCGGCCGGCATAGCCGCAGACGGTTTTCAGCAGGGCGGTCCTGGCGACATTCCATGTATCCTGCAGATCGGTCTCGAGGTTGGCCAGTTCGTGGGCATAGGCCTGGAGGAGCATGCGCAGGATGGGATCAACGCGCTCGTGGGAGGCGGGGGTGTCGGAGCGGAACTTGCGCAGGGTGCTGTAGAGTTCGTTGAAGACCTGTTCTTGTGATCGCTTTGCTGGTCGTACCATGTACAAGTTTCCTGAGGTTGCCTGTTTCTATTCCACACTGCAGCTGATGTCGAGCATTTTCTCGACACCGTCTTCCTGGTAGTTGGCGATGACTTTCACGGTCAGGCCGATTCGCCGTGGCTGCCTGGTGTCGCCCTCGGAGAAGACGACATCGACATTGTACAGCCGTGGTTCGTGAACGGCAATAGCATTGCGGATACTGGCCCTGACATCGGCCTTGCTGGCGGTATGCAGATCCGAGAATTCCCGTTCCCAGAGCATGCAGCCGAACTCCCGGAGGAACGGCAACTGGCCGACACGGGTGGAGATAATGAGCGTGATGGAGTTGACGAGGCTTTCCTTGAGACCGCATCGGGGGAAGTGTCCCTCTTCGAGTGCCAGGGGGAGTGAGAGGTAGTCCGCGCGTTTCATCAGTTGATCTTCACCAGGGCGCCCTTGATGGTGGTCATGGCGCTGCCCTCGACTGTGGTCTGAGTCCCGGATGCCTCGTAGAAGGCGCCGGCCTTGGACTCGTGGTTCATGCCGCCTTCGCTCTTGAAGTTGCCCGAGGCTTTCATCTCGATATCCATCTGGGCGCTGCCCTTGAGTGCGGAGCCGGACTTGAGCACGATGTCACCGCTGGTAGATTCGAGCGTGATGTTGGCACCCTTGAGCGTAATGTCACCCGAGGACTCGATGGTGATGGCGGGGCCATCCATGGTGAGGAGGATTGTGTTGGTACCGTCCTTCTGCGTGATGGCGATGGACTCCTTGCCGTCCTCATCGACGAGCAGGATCTGGTTCCCGAGCCTGGTGCGGAGGACTTTCTTGGTGACGGCGCCGGAGGCGAGACAGTCGGACGACCCCATTGGCGGGGTATCTTTCTTGTTGTACATGCATCCGAGCACGATGGGGGCATCGGGATTGCCGCGTTCGTAGGCGACGAGGACTTCATCGCCGACCTCGGGCAGGGCGAACCAGCCCCGGCTCTTGCCGCCATCGAAGGTCATACATCGCATATAGCCGGTTTCCTCATCGCTGCGGTGCCATGACAGCCTGACCTTTATGCGGCCGAGGTTTTCGGGGTCCTGGTTATCGGTCACGACGCCGGTTTGGATGTAGCGAAACGGGTGATCCTCCGGTTGCTGTGGCGGGAGGGCGAGTTCGGTGGGCGTGCAGTCGAAGTTGTTATGGTACTTGCCGCCGTCGTCGACGATGTGGGTCACGGATTTGATCCAGTAGTCACCATCGAGATCACCGAGGCCCTCGACCCTGATTCGTGAGCCACAGGCTACAGCGGGCACGATCGAGAACCCGCGACAGGCGATCATGTTGCCTGCGGAGCCTTCGACGCGCCTGGTCAGGGCCTGATCGACACCGGCCTGGCTGGCGAGTTTGACGGCCGGTGCGAGGCCCAGGGTCGGGTAGAGTTCTTCGGAGGCAGTGAACGAGGCTCGTGAGAGGTCGGAGGTGGCAACGCGGAGTGCGGATCGGTCGACCTCGCCGGTAATGGGTGACTTGCTGACAGGGTCCCACACCTGTCCCGAGAACTTAACGGGGGCGGTTCCCAGTCCGACGGTGAAGGAGCCGAGTGTTTCGCGCCACTTGAGTGTCTCGTTGGTGTTACCGGACTGGGCCTTATCGACATGGAACATCTTGCCATCGTAGAAGGCGAAGCAGCCGACATCGGAGGCGATGCGCTGGATGAACCGGTAGTCGGTTTCGTTGTACTGGATGCGTGATTCGATTTCGGTGTTCAGGCTGCCGGTGGCGGCCGGAATCTTGTCGGCGCTGATGCGTCCCTGGCTGACCGGGTAGTCAGACAAGATCGCCATGACCATCGCGTTCGCATTTGCGGCCTGTTCCCATACTCGTGAGCGAGGGGCGGAGTCGAGGGCGACAGTCGGGCTATGGGCGAGGATGTTCACGACGTTGATCTCGCCAAAGGCCTGCTGTAATTCGACGGTGGTGATGACGCCGATGAACTCGAGTTTTCGGGAGGCATCGACAAGTTGTCCGATGGGGGTGAGTTTGAGTGTGATGGATTTTCCGACGAGGGCGGTGTAAGTGCTGATGTCCTCGAATTCGCTGTCGGCCCTGACGGCGCCACTGTGCCTGATGGTGACCTTGAGCGAATGGTGGTTATCGCAGGGTTGTTCGAGAAGAACGGCCAGGACATCGTCGGTAATCTGCCTGCCATCGGCAGTCAACTCACAGGCGACACCGACGCCCATTTGCTGTTTTTGGGTTGGTTTTCTGATGATATCAGCCACAGCGCCCTCATTGCCAGTAGCGGGACTTTGGATCCCGGTTTTCTATCGGGTACGGATGGGACCGGGGCGGCGTTACCGTAGTGGTGACACCGCCCCGATACACACACTCATTATGTCCAGTAGTTCTCGAGTTCCGCATCGCCAATCTTAATGGCGTTGCAGGAGATTTCGAGGTACTGATAGATCTGCTCGTCGGGTTTGGACTTCACATCGGGGATGTGTTCCTCGAATCTGGTAACGAAGCCATCTTTCCATTCGAGTGACTTCATCTCGACGCCATCTTTGTTGAAGAAGACAACGCGTCCTGATTTCCAGTTGGTTTTGCTGGTGTCGGCAGCCCAGCGAGCGATGTCGACATTGCCACCCTCGTCGGATTCAACCTTAATCTTGATCAGGCCGGCGTGGGCACGATCGGTGGGACGTCCGGTCTCATCCTTATTCGTAAAGATTTCATACGAAACGGCAAAGACGTGGTCGTACTCTACACCATCGATTTCGAGTAACGGACGGTGAGCCATTCGCGGTTCCTCCTGAGTTTTGCTTCAGTCCTTCTTATGTGTCAGAACTCTTGTTTGGACTTTGCTTGGTTACTGACAGTGATGGCGGTAGTTAGTCCCGCCTATTTATCTTTCACGTTAGTTGAATTGTCCTCATTCCAGGCCATGAATTCGATATTGAAGGTCCGCGCGGGGTATTTCGGATTGAGCGAGACCTTGATATCGACTTCCTGATTTTTGCGCATCTCCTCACTGGCGAAGATTTCAACGGTGTAGTCCTGGAGGATATTATCTCCACCTGAGATGGCGCGCATGAACTTGTCGATGTCCTTGCGCAGGGCATCGATGAACTTGCCATCGATAACATTGAACGTCTGCTTGTTCAGGTAGTTGCGCAGGGACTTGTAGACGTAGTCATAGGTGCGCCGGATGCTGTAGACATTGAAGGTTTCTTTTGAGTACAGCGTTGCGGCGCCCATGGCGACCGGCTGGCCTTCGAAGCTAACGACGGGGTTGACGCCCTTTTCGTTGACCTTGGAGGCATCGGGCTGATTGAGGCGGAAGCGGACATGTGCGGCCTCGTTGATCTTGCCGTACTTGTAGCCGGCGGCAGGTTGCTGCATGCCGACGGACTCATCGCCGCGATAGACCATGCCGGCGACGGCGGCCGAGGGGGGAATCCACATGTTGTCGTCCTCGTACTCATTGGCTTGCCGTGCGAGCAGCCAGTTGGCATAGAGGGAGACATACTGTTTGGATTCATCGACACCCTGGAGGCTGTCCATGCTGGGATCATCGAGCAGCTCCATGATATCTTCGAAGGACTCGAAGTTTGGCATATCCGTAACGACATGGAGCTTGTTGGGCAATCCGATCTGGCGAGCGAAGGTATCGATTTTGTCGGCACCGCCGAGGTAGCCGGGGACGACACACATGGAGTAGCATCGTTTGATCCCCCACTCGCGGAATTCATCGGCAATAGACTTGGCCAGTTCCTCGAATTTGTCCTTATCGTCGGGATCGAGCAGTTGTTCGATACCGGCATTGACGAAGAAGGCGTCGACCTTGTCATCGGGTTCCGCCTGTGCGTTGGCGAAGAACTTATCGACAGCGCGGTAGGTGGTTTCGATCTCACGGCTGGCGCGGTGGACGCTTTTCATGTTCTTTTCGAGGTTTGCCTCGAGCTTGGTCGCTTCCTCGGCTACCCGTTTGCGAATGGCCTCGATATCACTGTCGGCCGAGAGCATCTCGATCCAGGCGTTGAGGCGTTCGGCAAGCAGTTCCCGTTGGCGGGTGTGCTCGGGTTTGCTGAGGAATTCCTTGCGTTGGAATTCCTTTTTGGGGTCGAGCCATTCGACACCCCGGACGAGGTCTCCGGCGGCCGTTTTGAATGACGGCAGGAGGTTGGCCAGTTTTTTGAAGTCGGCGAAATGGTCACCGATCAGTCCGGCGAACTCTTCCTCGGAGACTTTTTCAACCGCTTGTGCGGCTGGTTGCGCCGCTTGTTGTTCCTGCGGCTGCAGATCCTGTTTTTCTTCTTCACCCATGTATCCAGACCTCACTTATTCGCTTAGCAGATCAACATAGTAACGCGCTACTTTCAGCAGGGCGGCCTTGGCCTTTTCATCCTGCAGAACTTTTTTGAGCGCATTGTTCTTCTTGAGTTGTTTGTCCAGGTCGTTGAGGATTTCCTTGCGGTAGTAGGTACGCCGCAGGTAGTCATTTTGCTCGATGAGCTGCTTTGACTGGAAGTCCTTCATGGACTGGACGGAGAAATTGGCGGGAGCGGATTCTCCCGAGGTTGTTTCCAACTCTGCCTCGAATGAGGGTCGGAATTTTTCGAACACATCCTTGAGGTTATTGCACTCAACGGGGACGGCATCGGCGTCCTCGTCATTGTTGAGCTTGGCGACGTAGAGTGTTCGGTTTGACGGCAGGAGTTCGACGGGAATGGAGTCATCTTTGACCTTTCTCTCCCGTGCTCCCAAAAAGAACTTGTTGGACATATGTCGCCCTCCGACTGTGATATGATTACGCGCTTGTTGACGCTGTTTTGGCGATAACGTATTGGTCGTCTTTGACATCGACACTCACCCGGTCGCCGGGGGCGAGGGTGCCGGTAATGATGTCAACCGACAGTCTGTTAATG
>CAZXRO010000054.1:7924-12780 GCA_964642435.1 uncultured Ignavibacteriales bacterium | reverse complement strand
TATCATCCGGCCCGATTTGATGAAGCGATGAATAAGTTGATCGACAAGACGCGGGCCAAGCACGAGCGGATTGACAGCAAGTAGCAAAGTACTGTCGTGGCAGAAAACTATTCCTGCCTACCCCTGAAATTCCTTCCCGAAAACGACCTGAGAGGCCTCGCGGCAAGTATGGTGGCCGCCATGTAACCTATTGTTGTTGTGGTGGTTATGCGCCTTCGTGAGGCAGCTGGCACGATCTGTGCTTAGAGCGTCAGTGGAGGAAAGCGTGATAAAAGGACTTTTCACATCCGGTTCGGGGATGATTCCCCAACTGAAGAAGCAGGAAGCGACGGCCAACAACCTGGCCAACTCGAAGACGTCCGGCTACAAGAAGGACGCGCTGTTTGTCAAGGAGTTGACCAAGGCCAGGCAGAAGGTGACGGACAAGATCACGGAGTGGCATCAGCCGATGCTGGATGATGTCTACACGGACTTCACCCATGGCAGTTTCGAGAAGACGGGCAATCCGCTCGATTTAGCGATTGACGGCGACGGGTTTTTCCAGCTCCAGCTTGAGGACGGCACTCGTGTGCTGAGCCGGGCGGGTTCATTTACGGTCAACAGTGCCGGGCAGATTGAGTTTCCCGGCGGTGCCTTGTTGGTTGGTGAGGGTGGTCCGATCCAGGTTGGGGACGGGCAGGTGGAAGTGGCCGCAGACGGCCAGGTGCACTCCAACGGAAATCTTGTGGGTCGGATCACGCCGGTTACGGTGGCTGATCTGACGCAGCTGGAAAAGCTGGGAAACTCCATGTTCATCGCCCCGGAGGGAGAGGAGCTCCTCCCGGTGGTGACCAGCCCGATTCAGCAGGGGTATCTGGAAGCATCGAATGTCGATGTCGTGCGCGAGATGGTGGAGATGATCGTTTCGTTCCGGACGTTCGAGGCCAACGCCCGATCCTTGCAGGCACAGGACAAGTCGCTTGAGCACCTGTTCAACCGGGTGGCAGGACAATAGTCGATACGGCTGACACATAGGAGGTAGCCATGATAAAGGCAATGCGAACGGCAGCATCGGGCATGACCGCCCAGCAGATGAATGTCGACAACATCGCCAACAACCTGTCGAACGTAAACACGACAGGATTCAAGAAGAGCAAGATCGAGTTTCAGGATGTGCTCTACCAGAACTACCGTCGTCCGGGAACCTCGGTCTCGCTGGGGTCGCAGGTGCCCTCGGGTCTGTCGATCGGTTATGGCACGCGCGTGGTTGCCACTAACCGGGAGCAGTCTCAGGGAGATCTTCAGGCGACCAACAACCCGTTGGATCTGTCGATCAGCGGTGACGGGTTCTTTCAGATCCAGAATCCCGACGGGACCATTTCCTACACGCGCGACGGAGCGTTCAAGATCAATGCTGATGGAAGAGTAGTCACAGCCGACGGATACTTCTTGTTGCCGGAGATCACGATTCCGGAGGATGCCACGGCCATTGCTGTTGGATCCGACGGCGTGGTGCAGGTGGCAATTGCAGGTCAGGACGATGTGACCGAACTGGGGCAGATCGAACTCGCGCGGTTTCTCAATCCCAGTGGCCTTCTGGCCCTTGGGCACAACCTGGCATCATCGACGGTAGCCTCGGGTGACCCGATTCTGGGGACGCCTGCTCAGCAGGGGTTCGGGCGAATCGACCAGGGCTATCTGGAGATGTCCAACGTGCGCGTGGTCGACGAGATGGTCAATATGATCGTCGCCCAGCGAGCGTATGAGATCAACTCCAAAGCGATCCAGACAGCCGACGATATGGCGGGTATCGCCAACAACCTCAAGAGGTAGATGATGCGTGTGTTTAGGCTCATTGTGGTAGCGATTGTCATGATGGCGATGTCTGCCCTGGCCGGGACGGTGGAGCGGGACAGGATCCTGACGCAGAAGCTGATTGCGGAGCACGGTCTGGATACGCTCTGGTATGAGGTTGTCGTTGCCTACTGCAATCTCGAGACAGAGGATCTCGCGCTTGATGATCTTCAGTTTCGCGCGTTGACCCGCGGGGAGCCGTTGGGGACGTTTTCGGTTACGGCGATCGTGACCGACAGCGGCGATGTGGTTGAGAGTGGCCGGGTGCGGTTCGATATCCGTAAGTTCGCCGACGTTCTGGTACTTGCTGACCGTGTTGGCCGAGCGGATGAGTTGACTGCGGAGCACTTCAAGACAGCGCGCATGGATGTGACTAATCTCCGGGAGCGACCAATTCCGGCGTTTGAGGAGATTCGCGGTTTTCGTGCTCGGCGCAATCTGGTGCGTGGTTCGATTGTCACGACTGGCGATGTTGAGCCGGTGCCGGATCTCGAAAGCGGTCGGGAAGTGATGATTGTTTACAACGACGGGTTGTGTCAGATCACGGCTCCGGGCATAGCCATGGGCACCGGCAGTTCGGGTGATTATATCAAGGTCCGCAATACAACCTCAGGAAAGATACTGGTAGCGAGAGTAGTCGATGAAACTGCTGTCGCGATTGACCCCTGAACCATGGAAGGTGACGGAAATTATGAATGTTAAGAAGATTGCGATTTTGGTGCTTGTGCTGTTGCTGTTACCGTTTGCGATCCAGCTCCGCGGCCAGGACTATGGCCGGAATGTGTCGCTGTTTACGGACGTCAAAGCGCACAAGGTGGGTGACATTCTCACGGTGCTGATCTATGAGCAGGCCAGCGCCTCCAACCAGGTGCAGACAAAGACGGAGAAGAGTTCGCAGCATGGTACCGAGACCGGCCCGGGTGAGGGAGAGATGTCATTCATTCCGCTATTCAAGTTCAACTCCGACAGCAAGAATTCGTTCGATGGCAAGGGGCAGAATTCGCGCAACGGGTCGCTTCGGGCGAAGATGTCGGTAACGGTAGTCGAGGTCAGGGATAATGGTGACCTGGTTATTGAGGGGTCGCGTACGATTGGAATCTCCGGTGACAAGGAGAGCCTGAACCTGACGGGCGTGGTTCGGCAGCGGGATATCGAGCCGGATAACTCGATCCCGTCGTACCTGATTGCGGATGCCCAGATAAGCTATACCGGAAAGGGGACGGCCAACACCGGTTCCCGTCCGGGAATCATCACCCGTGTACTCAACTGGATTTTCTAAGGAGGGATTATGCTGAGCTCGTGTATGCACCGTCTGGCAACTCCGACCGGTTGGGTGATAGTCGCGGCCTTGATGATTGCGTTTTGCCAGCCGGCGGATGCCGCCCGTGTGCGCATCAAGGACCTGGCGCAGTTTCAGAACCAGCAACAGATAGACCTGATCGGCTATGGTCTGGTAGTTGGTCTCGATGGATCGGGTGACGGAAGCGGCACCCAGTTCACGATCCAGTCGCTGGTCAACATGATGCAGCGGATGGGGTTGACGGTTGATGAGGCCCAGGTCAAGGTGAAGAATGTGGCGGCGGTCATGATTACCGCCAAGATCTCCAGCCACATGTCAGTGGGGTCGTATTTCGATGTTACGGTCAGTTCTGTTGGCGATGCCAAGAGCTTGCAGGGGGGAACGCTACTGATGACCCCGCTGTCGAGTGTGGACGGCACCGTGTACGCGATGGCCCAGGGGCCGGTTTCAATTGGTGGCTTCAATGTGCAGGTCGATGACGGCAACAGGATTTTCAACAACTACACGCTGGTCGGCCGGGTGCCCAATGGTGGCAAGGTGTCCCGTGAGGTTATCAGCGAGAATGAAGAGAGCCGCGAGGTTGTCTTGCAGCTTAACGATCCGGATTTTACGACGGCGTATCGGGTATCCGAGCGGATCAATGTGAAGTATGGTCTGGTGGCGGTACCGATCGATGCGGGTACGGTTCGCATGGTGATTCCGGACTCGTTGATGCATCCCAGTTACCGGGTGAAGTTTCTGGCCGATATCGGCCATCTGGAAGTTGTGCCGGACAATGTAGCCAAGGTTGTGATCAACGAGAAGACGGGCACGATTGTGGCCGGGGCGCATGTAACAATAGAGCCGGTGGCGATAGCGCATGGGACTATAACGGTCAACATTCAGTCCAGCCCGGTCATTTCCCAGCCGGCGCCGTTCAGCCAGGGGGAGACGATTGTCAGCAGTCAATCGGCAATCCAGGTTCAGGATGAAGCAGCCCGGGTTGTGCATCTGAAGGGAGCGGTCAATCTGTCCGATGTTGCGACGGCTCTCAACCGAATTGGCGCTACGCCGCGGGATATCATTGCCATATTCCAGGCCCTGAAACAGGCCGGGGCGCTGAGGTCTGAGCTGGTGATTCTGTAATGTCGGTTCCGGTAGTGAAGCCAGGGGTACCGATGGTCCCGCAATCCTCGCTGGACCATCTTAAGAGCCAGGTAACGGATACCCCGGAGGATCGTCGGGAGCACTTACGGCGAGCGGCGCAGGAGTTTGAGGCGTTGTTTTACTACCAGATTCTCAAGACGATGCGCAAGACGGTCCCGGACAGCCCGTTTTCACAAGGCGGGCCGGTGTCGGGTGGGGCTGGTAAGGATATTTTCATGGATATGTTCGATCAGGAATTGTCAAAGAACGTCCATGCCGACGGGCCGGGGTCACTGGCGGGAATTCTGTTTGCGCAACTCGAAAAGACGCTGGAGGGGGACCAGCTCCCGGGTGAAGACAAAGAAGCGGAGTTGATACCATTACAGAGCGACTGTGTCAGGCCGGTGGAATTCAAGCTACGAGCAGTACCAATTGAACGTGAAGCGGGCGCGATTCCGGTCAGGTCTGAGCGACCGGATTTCCGTTCGGTAGCGCCGCCGCAGATAGCGGCACCGGCCGATTCGATCATGCGTCGCTATGGTCGGTGGATTGACGAGGCGGCCAGGGTAAACGATATCGATTCCTCTCTCATCTGGGC
>CAZXRO010000054.1:0-7914 GCA_964642435.1 uncultured Ignavibacteriales bacterium | reverse complement strand
TCTGGGCGGTAATCAAGGCTGAGTCGGGAGGCGACTCGAAGGCGGAGTCGCCGGCCGGGGCCAAGGGGTTGATGCAGTTGGTTGATACAACTGCCGAGGAAATGGGAGTCAAGGAAGTGTTTGATGCCCGCGAGAACATCGCGGGTGGGAGCCGGTACCTTCGGCGGATGCTGGACCGTTTTGGTGATATGAAGCTGGCGCTGGCGGCCTACAATGCCGGGCCATCGGCAGTGCAGCGTCACCAGGGTGTGCCGCCGTATGCGGAGACCAGGGAGTATGTAGAGCGTGTGACACAGTATCTGGCGGAGAGTGCGACGCGATTATCAGGTGGGAATGCTAAAGGCCGGTAACAAAAGACCGATAAGCAACTTAAGAATGTGATGTGAGATGAAACAATGACAGAGCAGTTGATTGACATTATTGGCCGCGAAGCGGAGTTGTTTGAGGGCTTCCTGCGATTGCTGGAAGAGCAGCAGGCAGCGCTGCGAACTGACGATGTGGAGCAGTTGAATCGTGTGACCGAGCAGTTGCGCGAGAAGTCAGTGCAGAGTCAACTGCTCGACAAGGAGCGTCGGGAATTAGTCGCTGATTTGAAGCGTGAGCGATCGATCGAGGGTGATCTGAATGTGTCGCGTCTGCTGGAGTTGCTTGACGCGGAGCAGGCGGACAGGCTCAAACACCTTCGTAGCACGATACTCGATCTCCATGACCGGATTTCGCAGGTGCGAAACACCAATGCTTTCGTGTTGAATCGGTCCCGGCAGTATATGGTCAAGACCATGGAGATGCTCTCGCGCGTGAACTCGCCGGGTGGCACTTACGGTCATGATGGTGCCCATAGCAAAGCGACGGGCACGATCGCCATGGACAGGAGGGCCTGATGTCCGGGTTGTTTCAGACAATCGAGATTGGTAAGCGGGCACTGCTTTCGCAGCAAATTGCGATGCAGACGACGGGTCACAACATTGCCAATGTCGGCACTCCCGGATATACGCGTCAGCGGGTGTTCCTGCAGGCGACCAACCCGACCAATACGACGATCGGGTCGATGGGCACTGGTGTCCATGTTACGGACGTGAGTCATATCAGGGACCTGTTTCTGGGTGAGCAGTATCGGGAAGAGAACAAATCTCTGGGACAATGGCAGTATAAGTCAAAGATCATGGGCCAGATCGAGTCATTGTTCAATGAACCGAATGACAACACGATTTCCGATCTTATGAATTCGTTCTGGGATTCCTGGGCCGAACTGGCCAAGGACGCGCAGGGCGGCAATCCCCGCAAGGCGATCATCACGACGACGACCCAGTTGATCAATACTTTCCACGAGGTTGCCGGGCAGCTGAACAAGCTGCGAGAATCGATTGACCGGGACCTGGTGAACATGACGGCTGATATCAACCGGCTGGCGTCGGAGATTGCCCGTTTGAATCATCAGGTGCAGGTGCGAGAGCTCGGGGGGCAGAAGGCCAACGATCTTCGGGATGCCCGGGATACGCTCATCGATGATTTGTCGCATTTGGTTGACGTGAATGTCTACGAGCAGGACAACGGCGGTGTGATTGTGTTCCTCGGGTCGATGGCACTGGTTGACGGCCCTGAGTCGAATGAATTGAAGACGGTTGTGGTCAACAAGGGGGGAGAGGTTGATCACGAGCTCCGGCTTGGTGATTATGATTACAATATCAAGAATTACAAGGGGCAACTGGCCGGGTTGATGGAAGCGCGCGACGATTTGATTCCGCACTATATCGAACAACTCGACCAACTGGCAATCAAGCTGATCACGGAAGTGAATGCCATCCACTCTTCGGGGTACACGATGGAGGGGGAAACGGGTATCGACTTTTTTGATCCGGATTTCATGTCGGCCGCCTCGATTCGAATCAACCCTGATCTGGTGGCCGAGCCGGCGGATATTGTGGCGGCGGCCGAGTATGATCCGGACGATCCGGGGGCGTTTTTGAATGACAACCGCATAGCCCTTCAGATTGATGAGCTGCGCAACAAGAAGGTTGTCATCAGCCATTCTACGACTCTGAACGATTTCTATAACGGTATTGTGGGTGAGCTTGGTGTGGAGACGCACGAGGCTTCCTCATTCACGGCAAATTATGAGGTACTGGTCAACAACATAAAGAACTCCCGGGAGTCGATTCAGGGAGTATCGCTGGATGAAGAAATGGCCAATCTGATCAAGTATCAGCATGCCTATGATGCCGCCGCGCGAGTCATCACGACGATTGATGAGGCGCTCGATACGGTAATCAGCGGAATGGGCATCGTGGGCCGGTAAATAAGGACATCTTTCTGCGGCCACGGCCGGGAAAGCTAACACACCACGGAGGGTGATGTGCTGATCCTGACAAGGAAGTTAGGCGAATCCATCACTATCGGGGACAATATCAAAGTGTCAGTCCTCGGTATACATGGTCGCCAGGTGCGACTCGGAATAGATGCGCCATCCGATGTCGTCGTACACCGCGAGGAGGTGTATGTGCGCATTCAGGAGGAAAACCGGAAGGCCTCCCGATCGATCAAGGAAGATTTGTTCGGTGTGGTCAACATGATCAAGGACAAGCTTTCGAACGAGTCATCGGACAAGAGCAAGCATACGGAGATCGACCTGAAGAAGGACTCATCCGGGAAGCGCGGCGGGCGGGACCGTCGTGATGGCAATGGCAATCGCCAGTAGAGGCTGTATTGGTGTTGGCTATACACATTTGGCGAGGAGAGTGACATGAGAGTCACCAATCAGATGGTCAGCAACACGGTTGTCTTCAACATGCAGCGATCGCTTCAGCGATTTATGCAGTTGCAGACGGAGATGTCATCGGGGCGTCGCATCAACAAGCCCTCTGACGATCCGCTGGGGACGCTTCGAGACCTGAGCTACCGTGGTGAGTTGTCCAAGATCGAGCAGTACCGCGCCAATATTAACGGTGCCATGAACTGGACGATGAACTACGACGGTTTGCTTGCGGACGTGACCGACAAGCTCAGCCGCGCGAAGGAGTTGGCGACCACGATGGCCGACGAGTTTCCTGACGCCAATGCTCGTGAGGGAGTTGCCGAGGAGATTCGTGGTATTTTCAACGGTTTGATGACCTCGGCCAACTCGGAGCTTGAGGGGAAATACGTGTTCTCCGGCTACAAGACGCAGAATGAAGCCCTGGTGGCTACCTCCAGCGGAGTGGTATTCGACGGCAACAGCGGATTGAGTGAGATTGCGATTGGTACGGCTTCAACGGAGATCATGAATCTGCTTGGCAACGAAGTGTTCCTGAGTCCGACACAGGTACTTGGAGAGGATTCCGATGTCAATGTGGGGTTGGATACCGATACCTTGTCGACCCTTGTTGCCGATTTCAATAATGGCCGGGGTATTGATCAGGGCGTCGGCCAGTTCACCATTACGGACCGCAACCTGGGGATTACGGCAACAGTGGACGTGACGGCTGCAGCTAACATTGGCGATGTTCTCACCGCCATCAACAACGCCCTGGCGGCGACGGTGCCGGCGATGAACGGCAGTATCCAGGCCGTGATCGGGCGCGAGAACAACAACATCATGTTCGAGACGACACGCAACGGTCTCATTTCCGACCAGACGTCACTGGGCAAACTCAACCTCGGGGGCGGAGTTGACATTAAGCCCGGGATAGTGCACGTGACGGATGGAGCCGGTTTGAATGTGGAGGTGGATCTTTCCTCAGCATCGACAATCGGAGAGGTCCGGACGTTGTTCAACAACCAGATGGCTGCGGCGGGACATCCGCAGATAACGATGTCAATCAACGGGGCTGGAACCGGATTACAGATCGACGATGCGGCCGGTCCCCGGGTTCCACCGGTGATGATCCAGGATATGGATGAGGCCGAGACGACGGCGGCTGATCTGGGCATAATCGGCGAGATGGCCGGTGTTGCGTCGCTGGTTGGTGAGGATCTTGATCCATTGGTGAGTTTCAAGGTCGAGGAGGTTGGAGCCGGCACTACGGCATCGGATCTCGGGATTTTGGCGGAGTTCTCAAACGACTACGTTGGCGATGATTTGGATCCGTTGCTGCGTGCTACTGACCGGGTGATTCACTTCAAGTCCGGTTTTGGGCTGGAGATGGAGCGCGTGGTCATCAAGCAGGGTGACGAGTCGCGGGTGGTCGACCTCTCGGATCCTGCGATTGGAACGGTGCAGGACATTCTTGACGCGTTCAATAGCTCTGGGCTCGATATCACGGCCTCAATCAACGACGCGGGCCGTGGTATCCAGATCGTCAACAATGATCCCAATCGCTCACTGATGATAATGGACGAGGGGACAGATGAGACGACCAAGAGGCTGGGGATATTTGGCTCCAGTGACATGATGGGGACTCTGCTGGTGTTCGAAGACGCTCTCAAGCGGAATGACCAGGAGGGGATCGGGCAGTTGATTGAGAACCTTGAGAATTCGATCAACCATGTTTTGAAGTTTCGCTCGACGATTGGTACTCGCGCCATTCGGTTGGAGACGACGGACTATCGACTTGTCGACATGAATATGGCCTTCACCGAGTTACTCTCGGAGGTTGAGGATGCAGATATCACGCAGGCTGTGACTGATTTGGCCAGCTACGAGAACAGCTACCGTTCAGCGCTGATGGCAACAGCCCGCATCATGCAACCATCGCTATTGGACTTTCTCAGGTAGGAATAGAGTAAAGGGAATTACTGATGCTGCTTAAGCACACACGATTTGGACAGATTGAGGTTCCGGGAGAGAAGATCATCACCATGACCCGGCCGATCCTGGGTTTTGAGAAACTGCACAGTTTCTGCCTGGTGGAGCTGGACGAGCTGTCGCCGTTTTTGTGGCTGCAGTCGATCGAGAACGAGTCGATCGGTTTTGTTGTTGTCAATCCGGTCATTTTCTTCCCCGGTTACCGAATCGAGGTGAACATCAAGGAAGTTGCGGACTTGGGGATCTCCCGCGTGGAAGCGGTAGAGACCTATGTGATCGTCACCTTCCCGAGTGATCCAAGCGAGATGTCGGCGAATCTGCAGGGGCCGATCCTGGTCAACACGGAGAACAACCAGGGGCGGCAACTGGTGTTGGTGAATTCTCGCTATGGTGTAAATCACTCGCTGATGGATGCGATCGACGAACTGTCTGAGAATGTCAGGCCGCTTGACACGGTCGGAGCCTGATCAGGGGTCCATCGGACGCAACGGTTCTGACTGAAATGCGGAAACGGCTCCAGGGAGGGGCCGAATGAAATGGGATTTCACGAATGGATATTGAGCAGATAGCGCACCTTCGCAGTCGGGTTAACGGGGGCGATGCAACGATCGAAGAACTTCGCGAGCTTTCCAATGCTTACCTTGCCGAGAACGATCTGACGAATGCTTACCCGTATCTCAATCGTCTCGCACAGCAACAGACGGACAATTCTCAAACCAGTGTGGCGGCGGGATTGGTGGCACTGTCACTCAACCGGGTGGACGAGGCCGAGACGCACTTTCAACGTGCAGCCGAGGCGGCCCCGGATGACTACGATGCCAACCACAATCTTGGGTTGTTAAGGTTGCTTCGGGGGCGTCTTGAGGAAGCTCGCGATGTATTCGAGAAACTCAGCCGGCGATACCCCGACCGACCATCGATATACAATGATCTCGCGGTTGTGTGGGGGCGGATCGGCGATCACCAGCAGGTGCTTCGGTCTCTGGAGCGGGCTCTGGAACTCGATCCGGGGTATACGCAAGCTCGTGAACAGGCCGAGGGCTACGCGGCGCAGCTGGGGCTCCTGGCGGATACGACCGGTCCATCAATGCGGACGGAAGGCAGTGATGATCGCCCGTCGATCGACGAGAGTGACAGGCATCGCTGGATGAAGCTCGTTGGCCGTGCGGAGCGTCCGGGGGGAGTGAGATCGTCTCAATCGACAAGCAGTATTACTATAGAGGCTACCGGAGGTGTGGCCGGGGTGAAGGGCAAGAAGCTGCTTTTTGCGGCATCCCAGAAGAGCTTTCTCACCGACATCATGGCTCAACTCTCGCGGGACAATGAGGTCCGTCTGTTTGAGGGCAACCAAGTCAATGAAATGATCAATCTGATGCGGTGGGCGGACATGGCCTGGTTTGAGTGGTGCGACAATTATCTAATCGAAGCTACGAAGCACCCGAAGACGTGTCCGATCATATGCCGACTGCACAGCTATGAGGCATTTACAGATATGCCCGGGCAGGTGGACTGGAGCAAGGTTGATCACCTGTTGTTTGTCAACGAATCGGTGCAGAAGCTGTTTATGGCGCAGGCTACCCAGGCGCCGCCGATGTCGGTCATTCACAATGGGGTCGACCTGGGCCGTTTCCGCATACCGAAGAAGAAAGCGTATGGCAAGAAGATTGCCTCGATTGGGTATATCAATTACAAGAAAAACCCGGCGTTGCTGCTGTACTGTTTCAAGAAGATTCACGCGTACGATCCTGAGTACACGCTGCACATCGCCGGCAAGCACCAGGATCCGCGGATAGCCGTCTATTTCGACCATTTCCTGAAGCAGAATCCGTTGCCGGTGCAATTCGAGGGGTGGGTGCAGGATATCCCCTCGTGGCTGACGGACAAGAGTTACGTCATATCGACGTCGTTGTTCGAATCGTTCCATTATTCGATCGCCGAGGGGATGGCCTCGGGCGTGATGCCGTTGATTCACGATTGGTATGGGGCGGCGGGGTTGTATCCCAATGAGTATTTGTTCGAGGATCCTGATGATTGCCTGAGGTTGCTGGAGCGGCTGGAGGGTGAGGACAAACGCCGGCTGGCGCGCGGCAATCGGCAGTTTATCGGGCAGCGCTATGATGTTTACCAGAAAACCGATGAGATCGCGCGACTGATCGCCTCTGTCTGTGAGACCAGGGTCGATCGCGCTCGCGCATAGAGAGGTCAATAGCACATGGCCAAGAAGAAAGCCAAAGCGAAGAGCAGTACGAAGAAGCCGGCCAGCCGCAATACACGGCAGAGGCGCAGCGCAGGTTCATCGGCGTTGAGAGCGCGCGGTGCGAAGTCCGGCGGTGAGAAGATTGACCCTAAGACGATGTTGAGCGCATTGGTGGGAGCGGTTCGCGCCAACCCGGAGGATATTGTGACTCGTCTGACGTTGGGAGAGTTCTGCCTGCACTACGGCTACAATGATCGGATTCTGGAAGCAATCGATCCATTGGAAGAAAAGTACCCGTTCAACGATGCCCAGGCCAATTCGCGTTATGATCGACTTCGGAGCCTTGGACTGGCCCAGGCCCAGCGGCTGGTCGAGGCTGAGCGCGCGGCTCGTCGGGGGCAGGAGACCAACGGGAACAATCTTGACTACTGGTGGTGTCTTGCGTTCGTGCATTTGTCGATGCGTGAACACCAGGCTGCGATTGAAGCGGCGCGTGCTTACCTGGATGAGATGGCGGATATCAATCGCAACGAGCGGACGGTCGCAGCCTATTGCGGAACGGCCGGTCATATGGCGCAGTTGTTGAATTTCCTCGGTTCGGCGCTGATGGAGGATGGGCAGGAAGATCAGGCGGTGGTGGCGTTTGAAGAATCGGTTAAGTACGACGCTGGCAGTCAGTACCCATATTTGAATCTCGTCAATCTGTACCGTCACCGGGGTGAAGTTGACAAGGCGCGTAAGATTTTGAGCAAGGGATTAAAGAAGGTGCGTCAGGCCCAGGAATTGCGGCTGCTGGAAGAAATGTTGCAGCACAACGCTCGAGTGTCGGCGTGCATGATTGTGCGGAACGAGGAAGATCTGCTACCGGGGTGCCTGGAATCGATTCGGGACGTGGTTGATGAGATCATCATTGTGGATACCGGGTCAACTGACGGGACAGTGGAGGTTGCGAAATCCTACGGTGCGAAGGTATTCCACCAGCCGTGGGAAGGTAATT
>CAZXRO010000053.1:0-13048 GCA_964642435.1 uncultured Ignavibacteriales bacterium | reverse complement strand
CTCTGTTTCGATGCCCGGCTGCTTTTCGAAACACTGCACCTGCTCAAGAACGACAATTCCCAGGGAGAGTACTACCTGACCGATTGTGTCAAGATTCTGCACCAGCAGGGCAAAAGGGTCTCAGTCGTTTGTGCCGATAATAGTGATGAGGTCATGGGCGTGAATTCTGTCGACCAACTCAAAGACCTCGAAAAACGGTTCAGCGGTTGACCCGCAAGGGGCCAGCAACCACCACCCGCGAAAAACATCTGGACCTTTTGACCGGCTGAATCGTTGAAATAACAGAGGCTTCGACCTCGAAATATGGTTGACGCCACCGGCATCGAGGTAATACATTGACGATGAGGAAACTATGAAGCGATTCATCCTGACACTGGTCCTGATTCTGATAGCCTGCCCCCTATGGTCCCAGACCGTCGACCGGGCCGAGCTGGAGAAAATCACGCGCGAAAATGCGCTTGGTGTTGAACCCGCCGTCAGTCCCTATTCGCTGATTGATCTCTCACGCCTCAAGTGGTCGCACAGCTATTCAGTATCCTATATGTCCGGCGGCAGCTACTCAGGTTCAATGGGTATTATGCGGACCGCAATGTTCTATGAGTTTTCACCAAAACTATCGCTGACCCTCAACCTCGGACTGGCCCATGACCCGTCAGCGCTTTTCGGCAATGCCGGCAGCTCGGCCACCTTTTTGCCCGGTTTTACACTTGACTATCACCCGTCAGAGAGTTTTCGTATGAGCATAACGTACCAACGCATGGTTGGTATGGATCCGTATCGGTGGGGTAATAGCCTGTTTGACCGCCCCATAGGCCCGTAGTCACAAAGGAGAGTCCGAAGACGTCAGACTATCCCCCCCGCCTTCTTTGAAATCTTTGCATGAAAGCTAAACGAAACGTAC
This sequence comes from uncultured Ignavibacteriales bacterium, assembly GCA_964642435.1. GTDB lineage: Bacteria > Zixibacteria > MSB-5A5 > GN15 > FEB-12 > WJKG01. Next base: position 12,147 of record CAZXRO010000053.1, on the reverse strand, counting down.
ATCGAGCCGGCCGGCAGGCTGCCCGCCCTTCCTGGCGAGGCAGAATCCCTTTGACTCGCGTCATTGAATTCGGCGCCGTGGCTGTAATCCTGGTTGTCATTGCCTATGCAGGTTGGTTTGTCGTGCGCGTCAGTGCCGGAGTAACAGCCGAAATACCCGCCGCCGACAGGCTCATACGGCTACAGGTAATCGATGCTGCCGGCGATACCGGCCTCACCAAAGACATGATTCGCATGGTGAAGGACTTGTCCGACGATCACGGCCAGGTAATGCTGCTTGACAGCAACTCGCTCGATCGCCACAATATCGGTCGCACCTTCGTCATCGCGCGCGAGCGCGATATGGTCGCGGCCAGGTGGCTGGCACAACACCTGAAACTTGACGATGCCGATATCGTGTATCGTCCCCTGGAAAACAATTATCAGCAGATCTCAGTGACACTCGTCATTGGCGAAGACTGCGAACAGATTATTAAGAAACTGACACCCGACCAGGAGATGTAAGCGCCCGCCTTGAAGGATTTGACCCCATTGAAACTCGCCCGCCTGGCCGGACAATTGGCCCTGTCTAAACGGGGCTTCGACGTCCGGATCCTGAAGCTCAAAAGCATCTCATCGGTGTGTGACTACTTCGTCATTGCCTCCGGCGAGGCCGATGTCCATGTCAAGGCTATTGCCGAGGCTGTACAAGAAGGCCTGCTCGAACAGGGCGTCAAGCCGTACAGCCGCGAGGGACTCGATGAACGACACTGGGTGCTGCTGGACTATGTCGATGTTGTCGTCCACGTGTTTTTGGAAAAAACCCGCCAATTCTACGCCCTTGAAAAACTCTGGGGTGATGCTCCGGTGGAAACGCTATCGGATGGAGAGGAGTGATACCGTTGAGAACTAAAGCAAGTCAAACCAATGACAGCCTGATTGAAGTCGCCCAACTCAAAACCAAGACTATCGCGGAGCTGTTGGAAATCGCCGAGAAGCTCGATATCCCCGGAGTGAGCGGACTGCGCAAGTCCGAACTGATCTACAAAATCATGGAGGCCCAGTCCAATTCCTCTGGCATTATCCTCGCCGAGGGTGTCTTGGAAATCCTCGATGAAGGCTACGGCTTCCTGCGCTCCCCCGGCTACAATTACCTGCCGGGACAGGACGATATCTACGTCTCTCCGTCGCAAATCAAGCGCTTTGATCTGCGTACCGGGGATATCATCACCGGCCAGGTCCGCCCCCCAAAGGACAACGAGCGCTATTTCGCCCTGCTGAAAATCGAATCAGTCAACTTCGGACCGCCCGAGGAAGCCAAACACAAGACCCTGTTCGACAACCTCACCCCGCTGTACCCGGAGTCACCCTTCTCGCTGGAAATCCAGCCCGAGGAGGTCACTACCCGTATTATCGACCTCATGTGCCCCATCGGCAAAGGTCAGCGCGCCTTGATTACCTCCCCGCCGAAAGCCGGCAAGACCATGATTCTGCAAAAAATCGCACAGGCCATCACGGGCAATCATCCCGATGTCGACCTCATTGTCCTGCTGATCGATGAACGACCGGAGGAAGTCACCGATATGAAGCGATCGGTCAACGGTGAGGTCGTCAGCTCCACCTTCGATGAACCCGCCGAGCGCCACGTCCAGGTCGCCAATATGGTGCTGGAAAAATCCAAACGCCTGACCGAGCACGGCCACGATGTTGTCATTCTCCTGGATTCCATCACCCGACTGGCTCGCGCCCACAACGCCGTCGTACCGCACTCGGGAAAAATCCTCTCCGGCGGTGTCGACTCCAACGCCCTGCACAAACCAAAACGGTTCTTTGGCGCCGCACGAAATATCGAGGAAGGTGGCTCTCTCACCATTATCGCCACGGCCCTGATCGAAACCGGCTCCCGCATGGACGAGGTCATTTTCGAGGAATTCAAGGGCACCGGCAATATGGAAATGGTGCTCGATCGCCGATTGTCGGACCGACGTATCTTCCCCGCGATGGATATCAACCGCTCCTCAACCCGTAAAGAAGAGCTGCTGATGAACGAGGATGTCCTCAATAAGATCTGGGTCCTGCGCAAGTTCCTGGCCGAAATGAACCCCATCGAGGCCATGGAGTTCCTTCTGGATCGACTCAAAAAGAGCAAAACCAACCAGAAATTCCTGGCCTCCATGAAGGACTGACCAACCTCAAATTCACGATTTCCACAGCGGCCGTCGGTATCACCGGCGGCCGTTTCCCATTCTCCCGTGTATACCTGAAAAGACCGCCGGTCCCGATTGTTGTTGATCCCAAACGCCCCGGCGCCTACATAGTGAAGACCATAGTACAAAATGGACTTTCTGTCGGTTATGGATAACGAGCAAAAAACAGCCCAGCAGCAGCAAAACGACCACCAGCACCGCGATCCCTCGCAGGAGAAACACCCCGAGGTGGCACCACAGCAGACTGCCCCCGACCAAAGCCAGACTCAGCGCTCCGGTCAAACCGAACCGTCTGCGCCTGATAGCCAGGACGCCTCGGGCAAAATCGTGGTCCAGTTTGACAATGTCTACCTCAACACCGATCACGGCCACGAGGTCTTCCGCGATCTGACCTTCTCGCTGCGCGCCGGACGAACCGCTTACATCACCGGGCCGGCAGGCTCCGGCAAAACCTCTCTGATACGAATGATCATAGGTGAGCAAATGCCCCAGTCCGGAGCCGTCGAGGTCTTCGGGGAGATCTGGCGATGGCGGAGCCGCCGCCAACGACAGCGAATCCGCCGAAAAATCGGCGGTGTCGGCGGCGTGTTCGACTTGATGCCGTCACTGACCGCTGCCGAAAACATCTCCCTGCCGCTCATCATCGATGGTCAGCCGAAACGCCGACGACAGGAGAAACTCCTGCGAGCGCTCGGCGAGTTCTCGCTGTTGAAACTCGCCAATGTCTTCCCGGAACGCCTCACCCGCGTCGAACGGACAATGGTACAGTTCGCCCGCGCTGCCGTCAACGACCAGCCGCTGCTTCTGATCGATGAACCCACGGCGGGGCTGGATCGCACAACCTATGACCGCATGGTCGACTATATGTTCAAGGTATCGCAGTCCGGACGATCCATGATTATCGTCAGTTCCGAGGTCCCCTCCCGCGAACTGCCCAACAGCGACTACTACGAAATCGTCAACGGAGCACTGCTGTGACCAAACTCGGCCACATACTCTCCGAAACAGTCCGCAACCTCGGACGGCACCCCCTGACCGCGCTCTCCTCGCTGCTGTCACTGCTGCTGATATTCCTACTGTTCGACCTGTTCTGGGTCGGTGCCGCCACCGCGCAGCAGTTCTACGACAACCTGCTTCAGGACTTGCGCATGGAGGTCTTCGTCCGTGAGGATATCCCCGAATCCGGCATTACCTCCATCAGGGCCGATTTGCAGCAGATCGAGGGAGTGGCCGCTGTTGACTATATCTCCAAAGATGAAGCCCGGCGCGAACTCATGGAACTCATGGGAACCGACCTGCTTGTCGGCTACGATACCACCAACCCCCTGCCACGATCGTTCGTCGTCACGGTTGCCGTCGATCACCTCGCCACCGACCGCATGCAGGATATCGAAACCGCCGCCCTCAAGATTCAGGGCGTCTCCCAGGTGTATTACTCCCAGTCATGGTTGCATAAGGCGGAATCCACCAATAGCATGATCCAGCGTGTCGGCACCGCACTCGGGTTGCTCATCCTGGCCGCCGCGCTCATGGCCTCCTTCAACAACATCCGCCTCATGACCCGAACCCGCGCGACTGGTTTCCGTCAGATGTTCCTGCTTGGCGCCGGACGGTTGTTCGTGGCCATGCCGTTTATCCTGGAGGGAATACTCATCTCCACCATTGCTGCCGCCGGCGGCTGGGTGCTCTTGTACTGGGCACACCAGAATGTCGAACTCACACAATTTACGTTGATACTCCCGGAAATGCAGTTGATGGCCCTGTACTGCGTGTGCGCCGCCATGCTGGGACTGGTCAGTGGCTATCTCGGTATCCGACGCCAGTTACGATAACAAAAAGATGATACGGTCTATGACAATGAACATGCGCTCTACTGCCACATTCTTAATCCTCCTTGTTGCCGCCGTCATGTTCACTCAATCAGCCGCCATCGCCGCCGACAATGAGAAGACCGACATCCTGCAGCAAAAACAGGAACTTGAACGTATCCAGCGCGATGTCAGTCGCGGCCAACTCATGCTCGATTCCCTGAAGAATCTCGAATCGAAAGTGCAAAAGCAGATCTCAGGGGTCGATGAGCATATCTCCGCCAATCGACGCGTCGTCAATCGCCTGAGCAAGGAACTCTCCCAGCTCCAGTCGGTCATTGCCGACACCGAGAGCGAACTGGCCGCCAATCGCGAGGTGCTGGACCGCACCCAACGCAAGTACTTGGGAGACATCCGGCAATTCTACATGTCCACCCGCGAACATGCGCAATCGCTGTTCGAACCACCCAACTATGAACTCATGCAGAACCGGCAGATCACCTACCTGACCGCCCTGGCGGACTTCGAGTGGCAACGTGTCCAGCAGGCCTCCGGCGAATTCGGCCAGACACTCAAGAGAATGGATGAACTCTCCGGCCAGCACCAGGAAGTGTCAACCAAGGTGCACAATACACAGAACGCCCTGAATCGCCACACCAGCAACAAGCAGCAGCGGCAGCAAGAACTCGAGGAACTCCGGCGACGTACCAGCGAGGAGTCCGATCGTATTCTCATGCTCCAGCAGGCCGCCCGCGAAATGGAACAGATCATTGCCCAGCTCGAGGAAAGCGAACGCAGGCAACAGGGTGACCGGGAATCGATATTCGCCAAACTGCAGGGCTATCTGCCCGCTCCCTGTCCCGGCAAGGTGACCCTGACCTTCGGCCAGCATATCGACAAGGTTACGCGGCTGAAATCATTCTCGCCCGGCATTACAGTCGCCGGTGAGGCCGGACGTGTCGTGGCCGCCGTCGCCGCTGGGTCAATCGCCTACGTCGGCAATTTGCGCGGCTACGGCAAATTCATTATCATTAACCACGATGATCACTACTATACCACCTACGCCGGACTGGAAGATATCCAGGTCGCCAAGGGAGACTACGTCTTCAGCGGCACCGCCTTGGCACGGGCCGGCAGCGATGGTTTCATGAAGTTTGAACTCAGGCGGGGGCGCGAGGCGCTTGACCCGCTCACCTGGTTACGAAATGACGCCTTCTGATATACACGCTCTGCAGCCCAAAGCATGGTCGGTCCTCGCCCGCTCCTTTATCTCCGAACGTATCGCCGGCACCTATCTGCTGGAGGGCCAGCGCGGCAGTGGACGATGGTTCCTTGCGATTACCCTCGCCCAGTTACTCAACTGCGAATCACCGCATGAGGCCCCCGATCTGAAACGCATCCAGTATCCCTGCGGAACCTGCCGCTCCTGCCGACTAATCGGCACCATGAACTTCCCCGGTCTCTATCTTGCCCTGCCAATCGAGAAACACAAGAACCTCGATCAAGCCCACGAGATGATCAACGAACTGCTCAAGCGTAAGCGGGAAGACCCCTTCGCCGATATCGGATCCCCCGGACATACCGCCATTCCCATAGATGTCGCCCGGGCGATCAAGAAGGATCTCTCGCGCCGCGCCGGCGACGATGTCCACCGCGTTGTCATCTTCCACGAAATGGAGAAGATGCGCGCCGACTCCGCCGATGCCCTCCTCAAACTTATCGAGGAGCCTCCACCACACACGACCATCATCCTCACCGTCGAACGTGCCCACACCCTGCTGCCCACTATCCAGTCGCGCTCCCAGAAGATTCGCCTGCACCGGATCAATTCCAACGTCATCGAACAGGTCCTGCTCAATCACTACGCCATCGACCCCGAACCGGCCAGGCTGTTCAGCCGCATCGCCGATGGCTCCCTCGGTCGCGCCATCGCCCTCGCCGGACAGGACAGCGAACAGCTGGCAGACCGCCAGGCCTATGCCGACTTGTTCAAGACACTCGTACTCAAATCGCCCGCCGAGGCTATCAGCCAGATCGGCGCCTCGTTCACCCAGCGCGACCGCGCCGCCGCCGATGAGCTCCTTCGCATGTGGCAATCCCTGATTCGCGACTGCTCGTCATGGGCGACGCTCGCCGATGATTCCCTCATCACCAATGTAGACTATCTCGATGACATCAAACGTCTTGCCGAGTACTTCACCGACCAGCAGCACCTCATACGCATGAGCCAGGCTATCAAGAATACCCTTGCCGATCTCAAGCTCAACGTGCATATTCAGGGCGCACTTGCGGCGCTGTCTTTGCAAATGACTCAAACAGCGCCCGGACAGACCTCGAGCCGGTAATGTTATCGGCTTGCGGAACAATGGATAAGGAGTAACTCCATGGCTGAGCTGTACCTGGTGGAATTCCGGGGGTCACGCAAGGAGTTTTTTTATAATTCCTATTACCACAATTTCCGTATCCCCGAGCACGTGATCGTCCAGGTCGATCGCGGCGAGGATATCGGGTTGTTGAGCCTCAGAATCGACAAGGAAATCGACTTCGCTGAGGACACCCGTCCACGCTCCATCCTCAGGCCTGCCAACGAAAGCGACCTGCAACACAAAGAGCAACTCAGCCAGAAGGAGCAGGAGTATCGCCGGGAAATCAGTGGCATGATCGAAGGACACAAGCTGCCCATGAAGGTGGTCGATATCGAGTGTCAGTTCGATGGCAACAAACTGACCACTTACTTCACCGCCGACCATCGGGTGGACTTCCGTGCCCTCGTCAAGGATATGGCGGCACGCTACCGTACTCGCATTGAACTGCGGCAGATCGGCGTTCGCGATCAAGCCCGACGCATCGGAGGCTATGGCATCTGCGGCCGTCGCCAGTGCTGCAATGCCTTCATCCGCAACTTCGAGCCAATCTCCACCCAGCACGCTCGAGAACAGGATCTGCCACTCAACCCCGCAAAAATCTCCGGCAACTGCGGCCGCCTGTTGTGCTGCCTGCGCTATGAAGCCCAACTCTACCAGGACTGCAAGCTGCGGTTCCCCAAACCCGGCTCATCCGTCAAGACCAAACAGGGCGATGGCATCATCACTCGCATCGATGTCTTCAACGAGGAAGCCGTGATTGTCAGCCACGAAGACCGTGTGTTCTTCAGGTGCAGCGATTGTGATATCTATGAGGTCGAGGGTGAACCGGTCGAGTCACCGCTGCCGCAAACCGTCGAGGGAGACGAGGAAGCATCGGAGGAAGACCTCAAAAAGCTCGAAGGCGAATGAGCACACGAGCGCCCGTGTCGGCGCTCTCACGATAGAAATCAGCAACGTCACACTCATACCGTACGGAGCAAATAACGTGGCACAGCCGTTTTATGTAACTACGCCCATCTACTATGTGAACGACAGCCCGCACATCGGACACGCCTATACCACTATCGCCGCCGATATCCTGGCCCGGTTTCACCGCCTGGCCGGCCGCGAGGCCTTCTTTCTCACCGGCACCGATGAACACGGCTCCAAAGTCGCCGAGGCTGCTGCCGCCGCCGGCATGTCCGAAATCGAATTCTGCGACAAGACCGTCAAGACGTTCCAGGATGTGTGGAAACGGCTTGATATCCGCAATGATGATTTCATCCGCACCACCTCTAAACGCCACGAGCAGGCCGTACGCAAGATCCTCGATGCCATGCGCGGCGCCAAAACCGAGGATGGCCAGGATGTCATCTACTCCGACTACTATGAAGGACTGTATTGTACCGGTTGCGAAAAGTTCCTCACCGAGAAGGACCTGGTCGACGGCAAGTGTCCCGACCACAATCGCGAACCCGAACTGCTCAAGGAGAAGAACTACTTCTTCCGCCTGTCGGCCTTCACCGCCAAGATCCGCGAGAAAGTCGAATCCGGCGAACTGCAGATTCTACCCGATGAGCGCCGCCGCGAGGTGCTCGGACTGCTCAAACAGGACCTCCCCGATTTCTCTCTCTCGCGCGAACGCGTCAAATGGGGTATCCCACTCACCTTCGACTCCAGCCAGTCCGCATACGTCTGGGTCGATGCCCTCACCAACTATATCTCCGCCATCGGCTATGCCGACAATCCCGAAACATTCGACAAGTGGTGGAACTCCGCCGAGGTCGTTCACCTCATGGCCAAGGACATCCTCAAGTTCCACTGCCTCTACTGGCCCGCCATGCTTATGGCCGCCGGCATCAAACTGCCGGAGACTATCTTCCTGCATGGCTTCTTCACTGTCGATGGCGCCAAAATGTCAAAATCCCTCGGCAACAAGATCGACCCCAACGATATGGTCGATGATTTCGGCGCCGATGCCACCCGCTATCTGCTGCTCACCCAGTATCCGTTCGGCCACGATGGCGATGTGCAGGCCAGCCGGTTTGTCGGGCAGTACAACACCGACCTGGCCAACGATCTCGGCAACCTCGTCTCACGCGTCGTCAAGATGGTCATGACCAATTGCGAAGGGAAACTCCCCGCCGCCTTCGATGATATCCCCGGCCTGGCGGAGCTGAGAGTGCAGGCAGAGAACCTCGCCGATAACGCCTACGGCTACATCAACAACTTCCGCATCGGCGCTGCCATCGAGGAAGCTATCGCCCTGGTGCGTGCCACCAACAAGTTCTTTAACGACACCGCACCCTGGAAAATGGCCAACGCGGGGAAGACCGACCAACTCGGCGGCGTGCTCAATGCATGCTGCGAAACCCTGCGCATGGTCTCGGTCATACTCTTTCCCGTCATGCCCAACAAGATGCGGGAGCTGCGCCAGGTACTCTCGCTGGCCGATGACACCCTGACCATCGACAACGCTCGCCAATTCACGTTTCTGAAGATCGGAACGCCCATCAAGGTCGAAATGCCGATCTTCCCGCGGCTCGATGTCAAAAAGAAAGCCGCCGCGCAGGCCAAACCGGAAACGAAAAGCAGCGACAAGGCCACCAGCGAACCCGGACTGCTCGATATCTCGGAATTCGCCAGGGTGCAGCTTCGCGTCGCCCTGGTCCTCAAGGCCGAGAAGGTAGAGGGCGCAGACAAACTGCTCAAACTGCAGGTCGATGTCGGCAACGAGAAGCGCCAGATTGTCGCCGGGATCGCCCAGCACTACACGCCGCCGGAGATACTCGGCAAGCGTGTCATCGTCGTCGCCAATCTCAAACCGGCAAAAATCCGCGGCGTCGAATCGCACGGGATGCTGCTCGCAGCCAAACGCGGCGACCAGCTCTGTGTCCTGACTACCGATCTGGAAATGCCACCCGGAGCACCGGTCAGCTGATGATTGATTCGCATTGCCACCTCGATTTCTCAGACTTCAACGGCGACCGTGATCGCATCGTCGCCGATGCTGCAAAGGCAGGCGTCCACACGATCATCAATATCGGCGTCGATCTGGCCACCTCCCGCAGATCAATCGAACTCGCCGAGCGCTTTGATTCCATCTACGCCACCGTCGGCGTGCATCCCCACGATGCCAGAAAGCTCACGCCACAAGTGCTCGCCGAATTGCAACAAATGGCTGACCACCCCAAAGTGCGGGCAATCGGAGAAATTGGCCTCGATTTCTACCGCGACCTCTCGCCACGCGACACCCAGCGACACGTCTTCCGCCAGCAACTGGAACTGGCCGTGAAGACCCGACTCCCGATTGTCATCCACACGCGCGAGTCATTCGAAGAAAGCGTCGATATCGTCCGCGATTTCATGCCCCACCTGAATGGTGCCGTGTTTCACTGCTTCCCCGGTGATGTTGACGATGCCTTCAAAGTCATTGATATGGGCTGTATCATCTCTGTCGGCGGTGTCGTCACCTATAAGAAATCCCGTATGGCGCAGGTGGCCGCCGAGGTGCCCCTCGACAACATGATGCTGGAGACCGATGCCCCCTACCTCACGCCGCACCCGTTCCGCGGCAAACGCAACGAACCCGCCTATGTGGCACACGTCTGCGACAAAATTGCCGAACTGCGCGGTGTTGACCCAGCCGAGGTCGACACCACCACCGACCGGGTGGCCCGCAAGTTCTTCGGTCTCGAAGAAACCTTCGGAGGCTGAGCATGAGCGCGGCCAAACCCCGCAAACGATTCGGACAACACTTCCTGACCTCATCATCAGTCATCAATCGCATTGTCGAACTCATTGACCCCCAACCGCACCAGACCATCATCGAAATCGGCCCCGGCCGAGGAGCCCTCACTGTACCCCTGGCCCAGTCCGGTGCCAACCTGATCGCCATTGAATTCGACCGCGATCTCATCCAGCCACTCGAAAAGAAGCTGCGAGACTACGGCAATATCTCCATCACCCAGACTGACTTCCTGAACTACATACCGCCCGACCGCCCTGACTCGTTCACCCTGGTCGGCAACCTGCCGTACAATATCACCTCACCCGTAATCGAATGGGTCGCGCAGCATCGCAACAGGGTTGACCGTGCCGTGTTTATGGTACAACAGGAGATGGCCCAGCGTCTCGCCTCGCAACCGCACTCCAAAGACTGGGCACCTATTGCCATCTTCACGCAGTTGCACTACCATATCCGCAACTGCTTCACCGTCAAACCCGATGCGTTCACGCCACCGCCCAAAGTCACCTCCAGTGTTATTGAGCTCACCGCTCGCCCGGATCCCGTCCACGTACCCCACCCGGCAGCCTTCGAACGGGTTGTCCGCGCCGCCTTCGCGCACCGAAGGAAACAGTTGATCAACAACCTCGTACCAGACATAGTACAGCTGCCGGACGCGCTGCGCTCACTGCTCACTGAAATCGGGCTTGATCAGACCATCAGGGCAGAACAGATGAGTACCGAGCAGTTTTTGGGTTTGACTGAACAACTGGTCGCCCGTACTATGATAGCAGACATTCACGGCAATCATGAAGATTAAGCCCCGACCCGACAACACCTCGGGGCCGATCAGACAAGGAGTGTTACGTGCCGCAACTATCCGTCAATCTCGATTTGGTAGCGGCCTTGCGGGAGCTACGGGGGCTCAAGGAGCCGGACCCGGCCCAGGCCGCTGTACTGGCTGAACTGGCGCAGGCCGATGGTGTCGCGATCCAGTTTCGCCGCGACCGCCGACATATCCGCGAACGCGATATCTATCTGCTCAAGGGTGTCGTCAAGACAAAGCTCACTATCGAAATGCCGCCCGTCGAAGACTATATCAAAAAGGCGCTGGAGATCAAACCCTGGCTGGTCACCTTTGTCGCCGACCACGCCGACAGCTCCACGCCTGTCTCAGCCATTGATTTCGATGCCGCCCCCGTTGACTTCTCCGATGTTGCCAATCAGTTCGCCGGTGCCGGTGTCAATGTCGCCTACTTCATCGAACCGGAACCCGAGGCCGTAAAGGGAGCCGCACGCAGCGGAGCCACGGCCGTCCTCATCAACTGCCACGGCTACACCGCCGCCCGCACCCTCGAGGAGGCCCAGTCCGAACTCGACCGAATCGACCGCGCCGTCCAGGCCGCCCACAAATCCGACCTCGTCGTCAATTGCGGGCGAGGAATCTCCTACCGCAATGTGCGGCCCCTGATGGAACTCGGACTGATCGATGAATTCGTGATCGGCCACGCCATCTGTGTCCGCGCCATGCTGGTCGGGTTCGAGCGCGCTGTCCGCGAGATGATGGACATACTCATGCTGCCCATCACATCCCAGTAACCGACATCACACCATTCCCATGAACCGCGATCAGGACAACCCGTCGGAACTGGCCACACTCGAAGTGCCACCAAACATCCCGGCCTGTCGCCTTGATCGCTATCTCGCCGAACATGGCCCCGAGGGCCTCACCCGAAGCCGCATCCAGAAACTGATCGAACAGGGAATGGTGCGTGTCGATGGTGTCACGGTACCCAAGAAACACCAACTGACCGGGGGAGAGGCAATCCAGATCCACATCCCCGCGCCCGAACCAACCGCCGTCGAACCTGAGGCCCTGGATGTCGATATCGTATACGAGGATGAACACCTCGCCGTGATCAACAAACCCGCCGGCATGGTTACCCATCCCGCCGCCGGAAACCGCACCGGTACCCTGGCCAATGCACTCGTGCACCACTTCCGTCACATGTCCGCACTGGCCGGCAGCGACCGCCCGGGGATTGTCCACCGCCTCGACAAAAACACCTCCGGCCTGCTCGT
>CAZXRO010000052.1:8666-13055 GCA_964642435.1 uncultured Ignavibacteriales bacterium | reverse complement strand
ATTGAGGACCTTTTCAGCGGGGAGGAAGACTTTGCGGACCAGCAGGCTGGATTCCTCGTCCATGATGCCCAGGGCATTGTTGATGCCGATGGAGTTGTTGAACAGGTATTCCGGGTTACTGGCTTTTCGGGTTCGGAAGGTAGCCAGGGCGATGTCATAGGGAACAACGGCATTCGGGATCCAGGTGAGTTGTTCCGAGAGAATCCTGCTGTAGCCGGCCGAATCCTGATGAGCATCTTCCGGCAGGGAGAAATTGACGATGACGGCCTTTGGCTCGGCCCCGCCAATGGCGGCGAGCAGGTCGGCCACTCTGTCATAATCCCAGGGCCAGGCACCGAACTCCTTCTCGGCCTGGCTGTCAATCTCGACAACGGCGATATTGGGGCGGGTATCCTCGGATGAGGTGATACCCAGCAGGTAGTCGTCAAGGGATCGCTGCCAGGACTCCATGACGCCAAAGTTGTTGGCGTAGAGAATGACAACCAGGATGGAGATCAGCAGATACAGGATTTGAGAAGAATACTTGTTCATTAAGGCCTCGCATTATCTTCCTACGGCCAGTCGTTCACTCAGGAATTCAGGGAGGTCGGCATCGATCATCTTCTGCTGTGCCGATGCGATGTCGTATTCCACTCGGGTGTAGACGACATCATTGGAGTCAGTATCATAGGTGACGAAACAGGCTCTGGGGTCATAGTCCCTGGGCTGACCGGTGGAGCCGATATTGATGATGTACCTGGTGTCCTCGTTGGGGACAAAGTCGTGGCCGACCTTTTCCCGCGGGGGACCATCGGGATTCTCTGCAAAGATTGCCGGAACATGGGAATGACCGCAGAAGCAGAGGCGCTGCTTGAGGTGCTCGAAGGCCATTTTCGCCTGTTTGGTATCGAGGATGTAGTGCCACTTCTCCGGATGGCAGGGGGATGCGTGTACGAAGTAGAGGTCCTGGTACACGTGGTCCATGGGGAGATTTGCGATCAACTGCATATGGTGTGGAGACAGGTTGGCCTGAGTCCACTTGACAGAAATGCGGGCGGAGTCATTGTATGACTCGGTGGAGAGTTGCCCGGAGACAGCGTACTCGTGGTTTCCCATGAGAGTGAGATCGCAGTGCTTTTCGACCAGATCCAGGCAGGCGGCTGGATTGGCGCCATAGCCGATTACGTCACCGAGACAGTAGACGGCATCGGCCTTCTGCTGCTCGATCTGCGAGAGAACCGCAGAAAGTGCTTCCAGATTCCCATGTATATCAGATATCATGGCGATACGCATGTGACTATTGCCCCTGTAAATACTTGAATGTGCTCTTTCCGACCGTTATCAGGTCACCGTTTTTGAGTTCGTGTCTGTCGACCGGTTCACCATTGACCAATGTCTTGCCGGGTTTGCCGAGGTTGACGAGGAAGTGAGTGTTGTCTTCCTTGACGATTTTGGCCTGGATGCCGCTCATCCAGAATCCCTTGGCGGGGACGTGGACGAACTTGGCTTTGCCGATTGTGGTGACCTCGCGCTCGAGTTCGACTTCCTCGAAGGCGGCGTTTTCCATGCCGAGGAGGACTGAGCAGCCGTAGCGGCTGACGATCTCGCGCTCCATCTGATCGGTGGCGACCATTTCACGATGCTTCTTGGTGTTGAGCACCATGGTACCATCGAATCCAGAGGGATCATCGGGGTCGGCCTCCTGGTCGGTCCTGAAGATGAGGGTGTACTTCCCGATGGTGATCGAGTCATCCTTGCGGAGGAGTTCCTCGGTGATCTTCCGGTTGTTGACGAAGGTGCCGTTGAGCGATTCATTGTCGATGACGATAGCGGCGTTGTTGTTGAATTCAATCAGCGCGTGCTTGCGTGAGACGCCTCGATTTTCGAGGACGATATCATTGTCATTCGTCCGACCGACAGAAATACGCTTTTTCTCGGTGACAAACCGCTCGACCACCTTGTCGTCGTATTTGACGATGATCTCCGGCATGGCGTATCCTTTCCTTAAGACAGAACCATAATCGCAGGGTGGTAACCCGGCCGGTCGAAATGCCGGAATCTCAGGGGTTTACAGCGAACCGACAGGCCTTGTTGCGATCTTGTGACTTTGTTATATTGTCGGCATGCAGATTGGAAACTTAAACCTCGGATCACCTGTTGTGCTGGCTCCGCTGGCTGGTGTTTCGAACCGTCCGTTTCGGCTGCTGGCCCGTAGATACGGGGCAGCGCTGGTGTACACGGAGATGGTATCCTCGGAGGGTATTGTGCGCAGTCATGCTCGTACGCTGGATATGATGAGGTTTGCTGCAGACGAGCAACCAATTGGCATACAGTTATTTGGCGCAAATCCGGAGGTACTGGCCCGGGCCGCCGGCCAGGTTGTGCGGGACTTCAAGCCGGACTTGATTGATCTGAATTTGGGCTGTCCGGTTAAGAAGGTGGTCAACAAGAACGGCGGGGCGGCGATTTTGAAGGATTTGACGTTGACCGAGGAAATTCTGTGGGCTGTTGTGGAGACCTCAAGGCCGACGCCGGTCACAGTGAAGATGCGGACGGGCTGGGACGAGTCCACGCCGGTGTATCTGGAGGCGGCAGCGGTCGCTGAGCGGTCGGGGGTCGCGGCGGTCTGTCTGCATGCCCGGAGCCGGTCCCGTGGCTACGCGGGAGAGGCCGATTGGGGGGCGATCAAGAGGTTGAAACAGGCGGTTAGTATTCCTGTGATTGGCAATGGTGATGTGCGCACGGCTGCCGATGCCGGGCGAATGCTGAAGGAAACAGGATGTGACTTGGTGATGATTGGGCGGGCGGCAATGGTCAACCCGATGATTTTTGCCGAGGCGAACGCCTATTTGCAGACGGGGGTTGAACCGGAGCCGCCGTCAATGCAGGAGAAGATTGAATTGGCCCGGACGCATGCCCGTTTGATGGTGGAAGAGTATGGGGAGTATCGGGGGTGTTTGATGATGCGGCGTCATCTGGGCTGGTACGTGAGTGGTTTCCCGCACGCGTCGCGGCTGAGGCCGTTGTTGTTTCAGGTGGGATCGCTGGCGGATATGGATCGAATATTCAGCGAGTATCTGGCGGGGACGGTAGCACGACGGTCGGCGGGGTGATGGCCGATTGCAGGGTTGCGTCGGCTGGTGAGTTGCCATATATTCGGTGCTAACAGGAAAGAGAATGTTTGTCATATTGTGAGGACTGGTCAATGAATATACTGGTTGTCGGACTTCAGAAGGATGGGAGATTGCTGCCGGCTACATTCGAGTTGCTGGAGGCGGCCAAAGGACTTGGCGGTGAGGTGCATACGGTCGTGATGGCGGAGAACGCGGGGGATCTGGCCGGTGAGTTGGCCTCGCGCGGTGGCGGCAAGGTGTTGGCTGTTTCTGACGCCAAGTTGAAGCATTTCAACGACGAGATCTATGCCAAGGTGGTTCGGGGGGTGATGGAGAAGGTGTCGGCGGACCTGGTGCTTGGTCCGGCGACTTTCTATGGCAAGGCCTTGTTTGCCCGGCTGGCGGGGCTGGTTGGGGCGCCGATGATTTCCGACGCTACGAAGATCGAGATGGATGGTGACAAGCTGGTGGCCACGCGGCCGCACTATGGTGGTTCGGTGGTGGCGAGTTTGGTGAAGAACGCCGAGGGGCCATTGGTGGTAACGCTGCGGCCGAAGGTGTATTCTGAGTCCAAAGAGGGCGCCGGTGAGGTGGTCAGCGAGTCTGCCGATGCATCGGCTCTGGAGGCAAAGATGAATGTCACCGAGGTTCGGTCTGAATCCGGTGGTGCGGTGAGCCTGACTGAGGCGGATGTCATCGTGGCAGCCGGTCGCGGTTTGAAGGGAGCCGACAACCTGGGGATGGTCAAGGAGTTGGCCGATGCGCTGGGTGGCGCGTTTGGTGCCTCGCGGGCGATTGTTGATGCCGGCTGGACGGAGTACGCCAACCAGGTCGGCCAGACCGGAAAGACGGTGAATCCCAAGCTGTACTTCGCCATTGGCATTTCCGGCGCTATCCAGCACCTGGTGGGAATGCGCAGTTCACAGACGATTGTTGCGATCAACAAGGACAAGGATGCCCCGATATTTAATATCGCGAATTACGGTATTGTCGGGGATGCCTTTGAGATTGTCCCGGCGTTGACCAAGAAGTTCAAGGCAGAACTGGGCGGCTGAGCCCGGCCGGTTGACGTGCGAATACGAGAAAGCGCCCGCCATTGTGGCGGGCGCTTTTGTGTGTTTGTGGCTGTTGTATCGTAATCCGTTACGGTGTTTCGACGATTTCGATCGTGTCCACCTTTATCGCTGAGTTGCAAAGATTGGTGATCGTCAGGGATACCTCATAGGTACCGGGGGTGGTATATTTGTGCTCGACCGGACCCTGGGCAGTAAGCGTGGAATCATCGCCAAAGCTCCAC
>CAZXRO010000052.1:0-8656 GCA_964642435.1 uncultured Ignavibacteriales bacterium | reverse complement strand
ACGATGTAGGTCGCGGTATCCACCGTGTGGGTGAACGTGAAGGTGGTGGTGGTGTCCCCGGAGGCAGAGACGGGTTCGATGGTGAAGGCTGGTTCGGGCAGGGTGTCATAGAGCACGACCAGGTCCAGCGCAGTGTCGGCCACGGTGCTGTCATAACAGGGGCCAAAGGCCTCGAGGATGACGGTATACTTGCCGGGGGTGACATAGGCGTGGACCGGATTGGTGGGGGGGATTTCACTGTCGACAAGGAAGGTGCCATCGCCGAAATGCCACTTGACGCTGTCAATAGCGCCGAGGCTGTCGGCTTTGAAGACGACTTGGAATTGTTGGAAGCTACTGCGGCAGGCTGTTGTCGGGGTTAGCGGGTTGATGGCAACACCGCCGGTGTCGTAGACGGTGATGAAGTCGACAATGGAATCGGCGACCGCGGCGCCATTGGCATCGACAACGGTCAATTTGACGGTGTAGGTTCCGGGTTGCTGGTAGGTGTGTGTTGGATTCTGGTCATCGCTGAACACCCCGCTGGCGAGTCGCCACTGCCTGCTGACGATGCCGGCATCGGAGGTCGAGGAGTCGAAGAAGGTGACGGTAAGCGGCACACAGCCGGCGGTATCGCTGGAGGCGAAGGCAACGTTGGGGCAGTTGCGGATTCGTATGAGGCTGTCATAGGCCAGGGTTTTGCTGCCACACTGACCGCTGACGGTGAGGGTGCAGCTATAGACGCCGACACTGTCGTAGCTGTGCACGGGGATACTGTCTGTAGACCCGGAACCATCGCCAAAGCGCCATACGAAGGAGTTGACATCGGCCATATCCTGCGGTTCGAAGGTGAGTTCCTGGCCGACACAGGCGACCGTATCGACGAGGAAGGTATCGACGGTGCTTCCGACCAGGATGTAGCGTCCCTTGGCCTCTGAGTCTTCGCCCTGCTCGTCGAGCTGGGTGTTGTAGACGGTGAGGCGAACGGTGTAGGTGCCGGGTTCATCGTAGGTGTGCAGGGGATTGGTGTCGTTGGAGGTGTCGCCATCGCCGAAGTCCCACAGGTAGCGGTCGCGGGGGCCATTGGACAGGTCGCGGAAGCGGACGGTCAGTGGTGTGCAGCCGGAGTCCCGGTAGCCGGAGTCGGTGAAGATACTGAACTCGGCAACGGGGTGACCGGCGATGGTGAATTCATTTACTTCGGTGATCAGATCGTCGCAGCCGGGCGCCCAGACAAAGAGGACGGCGGCGGCAGCGAGGATCAGCAGAATCAGTTTCAGTCGTGTCATATGGATCTTTCTGTTGTCCTTGTCTTTCGCGTCAATATTGTCGGCGCGATCATTCCAGTCAAACACTAATTGGCACGGCCGGGCGGTCTGTCTGTGTGCAAAGATTATACAGCTACAGAAGGCGAAAGTCACCCCTGTTGGCGAATAGAGTGGATTAAGGCAGGTAGTGTATATGACGATCTAACGGAAAAAGCAGGTATCCCACAAATTGAAGGAGTACGGTATGGGCTTAATGATAGAAGTCCTCGAGTGGCTTGACCCCACTGGAAATGAGATGATCTATCGTATCCCGCAGGAGGGTTCGGCAGACATCAAGATGGGCGCGCAGTTGATTGTGCGTGACTCGCAGATGGCGATATTTTTCAAGAACGGTCATGCGGCGGATTCATTTGCGACCGGTCGGCACACGCTGTCCACGCTGAACCTTCCGATCCTGACCCGGCTGCTGGCCTTTCCGTTTGGATTCAACTCGCCGTTCCGGGCGGAGGTGTACTTTGTCAATTTGAAGGTCTTCACTGATATGAAGTGGGGTACCAAGCATCCGGTGACGTTCCAGGATTCGAAACTGGGACTGATTCGTCTTCGCGGACACGGTGCTTTTACAATGCGCATTGTGGAGCCTCAGTTGTTCCTCAACAGTATCGTCGGGCGCCAGGCGAAGTACACCTCGGACGAAATCCAGGGGTACCTTCGTGATGTTATTATCGCGCGTCTGAACGACTTGCTGGGCGAACAGCTTGACAGCGTCCTGCATTTGCCGGCGATCTATACGGAGTTGGCGGAGCAGTTCAAGGGTGTGGTGAAGACGGAGTTCGAGAAGTACGGTTTAGAGCTGGTGGACTTCTATATTTCTTCGATCACGCCTCCAGATGAGGTGTCCAAGATGATTGACCAGCGCTCCGGGATGGAGGCGGTTGGCGATCTGGACAAGTTCTTGAAGTTCGAGATAGCCAGGGGTATCGGCCAGCCGGGGGGCGGCGGGCAGGCCGGGGCCGGGATTGGCATGGCGGCCGGTGTTGGGCTCATGATGCCCCAAATGCTGAGTAAGACGTTTGCCCCTGAACAGACGGAGCTTCGTGAGGCGCCGGTGGCGACGGTGACCTGTCCCAAATGCCACACAGATACACCGGAGCAATCGCGCTATTGTTACCGTTGCGGACACCCCATGACGGCGCAGAATATGTGTCCGAGTTGTGGGAAGGACCTGCCGACCGAAGCGAGTTTCTGTCTGCATTGCGGGCACAAGCTCGATGCCAAGCCCTCTTGTCCCCATTGCCAGGCGGAGCTGATTCCCGGTTCCAAGTTCTGTGGCGAGTGTGGTAAACCCGTGACCGGCAATGGTGATCCGGATGATGCAGGCAACGGCGGCAACGAGTAAGCAGAAGTCAGGTTTCCATATCGAGGTCGGGTGCCCCGGCTGTGGCGGGGCGCTCGAACTCGAGGATGACTTTTTTGTCCTGGTTTGTGACCACTGCGGGTCGGTACTTCGAATCACCATGCCTGCGGTGCCGCCGGCGTATGTCGTGCGGTCTGGTATCGACGAGCGTGAGTTGCGGTTCAAGATTGATCGCCACCTCAAGGAGAACAACCTTCCGTTGACCAACTCGCAGCTTCATGTCAAACGGATCTACTATCCCTACTGGAAGATCGATGCTATTGTGCTCAAGGTACGCAACCGTATAGAGACACGGGAGATTGTCTCTGAAAGTGGGGAGGCGCCGGATCAGCGGATAGAGACGCGCAAGACCGACATCACTCTTTCGCCGTACACGCTGACGGTGGCAGCCGGAGATGAGGTTGACGGGGTGCCTGCGACGCTGGGGATCCGATCTCAGTATCTCAAGATGCGGCCGTACTCGGTGGACAATATCCAGGATGAGTTTCACGCCATGCCGGTTATCACGGCGTGGCAGAAGGCGTTTGAGGCCGCAGATTCCTCGGCGAGGAGCACCAGCCTGATCGAGCAAGCGGCGTTCGGGAGCAACAGCACCGAGCTGTTCATGCCCAGAGCCTCGATCGTCTACCTGCCGATATTGCTGACCGAGACTTATGGTTCCGGTGGGGTAACGAGGTATGTCGTGGACGGTGTCACGGGCAGGGTTTTGAACAACGAGCAGCGACAGGAGCGGGATGTCGAGCGGCTGGACGATCCGGTACCGATTGAATTCGGGCAGCTGGGTGTCGATTTTCACCGCTGCGGCAACTGCGGTATGGACCTGCCGCCCGTGCAGAGCTACGTGTATGTCTGCGATAACTGCCACCAGGCGACGTACCTGGAGAACAACGCCCAGGTCACGCAGCAGATACTGGTGGCTGATGATCCCCAGGCGGAGAAGGACGGGCTGTATCCCTTCTGGGTGATGTCGCTGGCTGGTGAGGATCAGGCGGCGGTGCGCCGGCTATTCGGGGGGATTTTTGACTCTGATTCGCTGGTGATACCGGCGTTTCGGATGAGCAATTTTGAGACGGTGTACCGGTTGACTCGGCGGTTGTCCTCGGCGTATCCCAAGCTGAGCATGGCCGAGTTGATGGAGTTTGACCGTCGGGCTATTCCGGCGACGTTGGGGCCGACCGAGGCGCAGGTGTTGGCCGGGGTGATGATTGCCCGGGAGAAGGCGGCACGTCGGAGCCAGTTCGATGGCGGTGCCGAACCGGTGATCCCGAACCAGATACAACTGATGTACTTACCGTTCCACCCGGAGAGCTATTTCATGGTGGACTCGGTGCTTCAGACGGTCACCTTTGAGAAGAATCAGGTCCCGTCGTTGAAGTAACATCGGAACTCCTTTAAGTCTCACGGTTACAATAAGTACGACTTCTCACCCGAGATAAGCTTGCTGTCTTTGGACAGCCGCCTTATATTCTCGTCTTAATGCTATGGAGGATGCGGCTCGGCCCACCTTGTTCACGAGCTAAAGCAGACGGCCGCCTGAGGCTGTCACAACAACTCATGCTGTCCGACCGTGGCCGGATTTGGTGTTTCGGTGGGACTAAGCAGAAATTCTGGAGATCGCGGTGAGAAGATTTCCGATCTTGGCCCTGTTGTTCGTATTGTCGCTCCCGCTGATGCTTGCTGCCGAGATAGTAATTGACTATCAGATTGGCAAGGAGAAGGACGGCTCGACAGAGAAGGCCTCGGCCCAGGAGACAGTTTCCAGCAATACAGCGGTAGATGTGGGGGAGTATAATGGCGGCGTCATGCTGGCGACCGGCAGTGGTATCAACTACAGTACCGATCGTGGGGCGACTTGGGAGATTTGGAACGAGGAAGACGGCATGCCCAGCAGTAATGTTTCGGCGTTCTATGTCGGTGGCGGGCGAATCTGGGCGGCGACGAACTACAGTCAACTGGTTCAGGGGATACTGACCTCGTTGTCCGATGGTGTTTCGTACTCGGCTGACGGTGTCAGCAACTGGACGCAGGTGGATTTCGGTGAGAGTGGGCAGGATATCGACTATGTCTGGGGCGGGGATCGGACGATCTATGATATCACGGGTCATACTGACCCTTCACAGGGCGAGGACTGGGTGTTCTTTACGGCGTTTGCCGGCGGATTGCTTGGCTCGCGCGATGGTGGCGTCAACTGGCAGAGGATTTACCGGCAGCCCTCGGATTCCTTCCAGTTCCAGGGCAATACACAGCCGTCGCTGGGCAATCGTTTCTTCTCGTGCAAGGTTGACACGACCCATAACGATTCGCTCTTTTTGTGGGTGGGGACGGCCGGTGGGTTTTTCCAGTACGTCTTTGCAGCCCCGAAGGACAAGCTGTTCAATGAGTATATCCCGAACATTGCGTTGTGCAACTCCTGCAGCGGCGATTCCAGTTTCGTCTGGTTTGGCGGTGATTATGGTGTCACGCGGCGTCGCATCAGTGGCGGGCCATTTGTCTCGCGGTTTACCGAGGATGGGCTTCGCGGTTCGTTTACCTCGGCGTTGCATGAGACACAGGGACGCCTGTTGGTTGGCAGCCTGGATGAGCGCGGGGGTGTTTCGCTGGGGTTAGCCTATTCTGACGACTCGGGCAAGACGTTCGTGCCACTGGCCTCATTCGATCAGTACTTTGCGGGCACGCAGGCTGAGATTTCGGATTTTGTCGATATGGGCAATCGTGTCTACCTCGCTGCGGGCGAGGCGGGGCTGTGGGTGTCGGAAGACCGTGGTGAAGACTGGAGTCGCATCTGGGTGGATTCCTCGGATACGAGCGGGTTCAATCTGCGCAACCATGTGCATGCCGTGTATGCGAACAGCGATACGCTTCGAGTGGGTACGGACTCCGGGCTGGTGTCACTGTTTATGGATGCGACAGGTGCAATTGACTCCAGCCGGTACTATGTGTTTGAGGACTCCGATACCAGCGGGGCGCGGATAATCAAGATCCGGGAGCAGTTCTTTGTGGATACGGCCAGTGGTGAACTGGATTCCACGGCGATCTGGACGATTAATCGGCCGGTCACTCGCAGTGGGTTTCCGATCGTGGGGCGTTCGGGGGACGGCGGCCTGACGTTTGATTACCTTCGGGTTGATATTGTCAATTATGATGTGAATTTCCTTGGGGATACTGCTTTGGTGTGCGGTGATCTGGGGATCAGGTTCACGGTGAACGGCACCGATCCGACCGGGTTTTACCGGGTTGAGGAGTATGTGGGGGATCGCAAGGTTGACGAGCTGCTTCAGGATACGGTGATGGCGTGCGAGATCCGGGGTGATACTATTCTCTGGGGGAGTAGCCGCGGTTATGCGCTTTCGACGGATCGCGGGGAGACGTACGACATTGTCAGGCCCAATGTTGATTTGTATGCGCCGGATGTGGTGGTGCGTTACGCTTCGGACCTGATTAATATCACGGGTGAGTGGATTATCGCCATTGGGGTCGAGGACCCGCGTGGTGTGGACGTGGAGAGCAACTTGAGTCGTGTTTGGATTTCCATGCGACCGACAGGGTTTGGTGATCCCGGGGTTGCTCGTGGTATCTGGGTGCCGCAGGTGGACTCGCTCGGAGACACCAGCGGATACGGGCTGCAGTGGCAGAAGGTGTATGACGATTTTGCCTGGAATATTTCGTTTAACGGCGATACCGCGTACCTGGCAACCAGCGATGGTTTGTTCATGGCTGATGCTGCCAGTGACGACGATGACGATCTGGTGTGGGAGCAGATCGAGTTCTTGGATGAGGACAATCAGCGGGTGGCCCTGGCGAGTGCCGAGGTGTATGGGGTCGGGGCGGTGAGTACTGATCTGTGGGTCGGCAACGAGGATCGCAATGTGCGGATAGATCTGACATCGGCTGATCTGGCGGCCAAGGATGCGTTTTACGTGTCGGATACTGAGACGCCGGAGGATGAAGTGTATGCCTTCCCGGTGCCGTACAGCCACCAGTATAACCTTGGGGTCGATTTTCATTTCGTGCTCAGCGAGGCGACGACGGTGACGATTGAGGTGTACGATTTCGCCATGAACCTGGTGGCTCGGGTTATCGATGGGCAGCAGTTCCCGGCGGGTGTGTACCCGCAGTCGGGGAGTTTGCGGCCGATCTGGGATGGTCGTAACGGCAACGGGGACCGGGTGGCGGTAGGCGTGTACTATTTCAAGATAGAGCTTGGCAGCGGTGATACCCGTTGGGGCAAGCTGGCGATCATGCCGTAAGGAGCAGTCATGCGGAAGTTAGCATTGGTGATAGTGTTGGTTTGTGCCTCAGCGGTGGCGGTATGGGCCTCTGATGGTGATGGCGGGTACGCGGGCAGTTTTTTGCAGGTGCCGATAGGTGCGCGTCCGACCGCGATGGGTGGCGCGTACATTGCGGTGGCCAATGACGGAGCCGGCGCGTTGTACAATCCCGCCGGGCTGAGTAACCTGCAGAAAAAGATGTTTGCCAGCTCGTATCGGGCGATGGAACTGGATCGGAAGCTGGGGTATGTGTTTTTGATGTTTCCCACGCGGCTGAATTCCGCGCTTGGTTTTCACTACCTGTATGCCGGTTCGGGGAGTGTCGATGCCCGCAATACCGACGGCGACCTGTTGGGGTGGGAATTGGAAGAGAACAACCATCTGTTCAGCGTTGTTTTCGCCAAGCGTTTTGAGCGCTGGTTCTCGGCCGGTATCAAGATGAACTACATGTATACGCGGTACTGGGAGATGAGTGCCAACACGGTGGGGTTTGATCTGGGAACGATGTTCTATATCAGTGAGATGTTTAGTCGCATCAAGCGTGACCGAATGCCGGTGCAGGATATCAGGCTGGGGGTGACGCTGCGCTCGGTTGGGGCAACGTTCGACTGGAACAGCGAGGAGTATGTGAACCGTCACCTGGGGCGGTCGTTCCCGGCGGTGGAGCAACAGGATGACTATCCGATGGAGTTTGGAATCGGGTTATCCGGCCGCCTGTTCGAGCGCAGGTTGTGGCTGGCGGCCGATGTGAAGAAGAATGTAGAGCAGAATGCGGCGTTTCACGCCGGCGCGGAGTATTTTATTCGGCCTCAGTTTGCGGTTCGTGGTGGGTTCAGCGACGGTCGCCTGACCGCCGGCACCGGGTATGTATTCAACCTGAGCGGACAGGTGCTGGCGATTGATTATGCGTTCACGACGGACAAGGCCGATGAAGGCTCCGAGCACATCTTTTCGTTCGACATCCTGTTTTGAGGAGTAAGGCGGCATGACGAAATCAAAGACGATGGCAGTGCTTCTGAACGTGGTGTTCGTGCTGTGTGCTGCCGTTGGGGTGTCGGCGCAGAACACAACAGTCGATGGTGCCGCGCTCTTGAAGGTTGATGCAACTGCCCGACCGGCAGGTATGGGGGGAGCGTTCGTATCGATTGCGGGGGATGCGCGTTCGCCGATCTACAACCCGGCTGCTGCGGTGAGCGGGAGCGGATTTCGGCTGTCGCTCGGGCATACCGAGTACTGGGAGGACGTACGCCTGGAGACGGGTGTTTTCACCAAGACACTGGCGCCACGGTGGTGGCTGCATGGGGGTATTCGTTATGGTACAGTCGACAATATTGAGGCGCGGGAGATAGCCAGTACCGAGCCGACCAGCCTGTTTGACGCCAATGATGTGTCATTCAAGATGGGTGTGGCCTATATGCTTACGCAGAGGTTTGCGATCGGTTTTTCCGGGGGGTGGATACTGGAGAAGATCGAGGCCTTCCGCGGGTCGGTGTTCAATCTCGATCTGGGCGTCTGGGCGAAGCTGAGGCGCAATGTTGATATTGGCGCCTCTGTGACCCAGTTGGGGAGTGACCTCGAGTTGACGGCCGATGGCAAGGGCGTCTCCGAGGATGTGCCGCTGCCGACGATCTACCGGGTAGGTGGGTCGTATGCGTACGAGCGGTACCTGGGGGCCGCGGATGCCGTGATAATCGATGATGAGGCGCATTTGCATCTTGGTGCCG
>CAZXRO010000051.1:0-13125 GCA_964642435.1 uncultured Ignavibacteriales bacterium | reverse complement strand
TATCTGAATGACACTACCAATGTTCTTCTGAGCAGCCGTCTCACGCGCCACCAGTTGCTCGTATTCACGAATACGTGCGCGGGCCATCTCGTTGCGTTCGCCGCGGCTCATGCGTATCCAGGACAGCTCTCGTTGCAGGGCCTTGCCACGCGGCGAATCCTTCTTCTCGCTGCCGGCCAGTTGCGAAAGCTTCTGCTCCAGCCACGAGGTGTAATTCCCCTCCCAGGGAATGCCCCGGCCGCCATCGAGCTCCAGAATCCACTTGGTGACATTGTCCAGGAAGTACCGATCGTGCGTCACGATTATCACCGTCCCCGGATACTCCCGAAGTTGCTCCTCCAGCCAGTCAATCGTCTCGGCATCCAGATGGTTTGTGGGTTCATCGAGCAGCAGCAAGTCCGGCCGCTCCAGAAGGACCTTACAAAGCGCCACCCGGCGCTTCTCGCCGCCGGAGAGCGTCCCCACCAACCTGTCATCGTCGGGAAGACAGAGCGCATCGCTCGCCACCTTGATCGTCCGGTCCAGGTTCCACGCATCCAGCGCGTCTATCTTGTCCTGCAGCACCCCCATGCGGTCCATCGCCTTCTGCATTTCATCATCACCCATGGGCGAGGCCATACTGTCCGCCAGAGCATTATATTCATCGATCAGCGCCATAGTGTCGGCAAACGCCGACTCCACCGTCTGACGGACAGTCAGGTTGGGATCGAGTACCGGGTCCTGCTCCACCATCCCCGCCCGAAATCCGGGTGTGATGAAGGCATCGCCCCGAAACTCCGTATCCTTCCCCGCCATTATATTCAGCACGGTCGTCTTGCCGGCACCATTCTCACCCACAATTCCGATCTTCGCCCCGGGATAGAAACTGAGGTTAATGTCCTTGAGAACCTGCTTCTGTCCATAGAACTTGTTGACGCCATACATATGAAAGATATATTGCTCGGCCATCGATCCTCTCTCCAGGCTATGAATGTGATACGACACTCCACACAAGGTACGAACAGTGGCCCCCACTCAGCAAGGGAAGAACGAAGACTCTATCCGTCAGGTCTGTATTCAAGTGCAACCTATGCCCAGGAAGTCCGTAGACAGCTACTACAACTGGCCGCAAACTGCTCCGCCATTGTGTAGCGCGGGTCTTTTCACTTGATAGCTTGTATGACTGCCACGCTGCTCCGTATATTGGCACATAGCGCCCAATTCGGCCACAAAGAAGCAAACAGCAGGGATACATAAACCACTTCGGAGACCTCCATATGGACCAGGTGCAACCATCCGTCGCTGATGTACCAGCCTCCCCTGAACCATCAAGCCGATCCGACCGTATCGGCTCCCTTGACCTCCTGCGCGGTATAGCCGTACTCGGCATCCTCGTCATGAACATCCAGTCTTTCTCGATGCCGGACCCGGCCTATTTCAATCCAACTATCTGGGGCGACCTGACCGGAATCAACTTCGCGGTGTGGGCGGTCTCGCATGTGTTCACCGAGCTGAAGTTCATGAGCCTGTTCTCCATGCTGTTTGGAGCCGGTATCGTGCTGCTCTGCACTCGACTCGATGAACGCGGACTCAAGCCCGCCCGCATCCACTATCGGCGCATCCTGTTCCTGTTCCTCTTCGGGCTCATGCACGCCTATCTGCTCTGGATTGGCGACATCCTTGTCTGGTACAGTCTCAGCGGCGTTGTCGCATATCTGTTCTGGAGGGTGCGACCGGGATGGCTGCTGGTCTGGTCGCTGGCAATTCTGGGAATCGGCACGCTACTGTATCTATTCTTCCAGTGGAGCATGCAGTACTGGCCGGAAGAGGCGCGCCAGGGCACCGCCGTCTACTGGTCGCCCCCTGCGGAGACTATTCTGCAACGACTCGAAACCTACCAAAGTGGCTGGCTGGCCCAGATGCGCGAGCGAGTGCCGACCTCCATTGCTATGCATACCTTTGTGTACCTCATCTATGGCCTCTGGCGGACGCTTGGGATGATGCTCCTCGGCATGGCGCTCATGAAGTGGGGATTCCTCTCGGCTGAACGGTCCCGTGGATTCTACATCAAAGTGGCGGTAATCGGGTTGGTCATCGGTCTCCCGGTCACTATCTGGGGCGCTATGCAGCACTTCGCCCATGACTGGGCAATGGAGCACAGCCAGTTCGGCGGTCACCTCTACACCTACTGGGCTGCTGTCGCCATCGCGCTTGCCTACGCGGCCCTGGCGATGATCTGGCACCAGGCCGGAAGGCCCGGCAGCCTCAGGACTGCGCTCTCACGAGTCGGACGAATGGCCTTCTCCTGCTATATCCTTCAGACGCTCATCTGCACGACCCTGTTCTATGGCCACGGCTTCGGCCTCTATGGGATGGTGCCGAGATGGGGCCAGGCCCTGATTGTCCTGGGTGTGTGGGGAGTCGTTATCATGGTTGCCAACTGGTGGCTCGGGCGCTACCGTTACGGTCCCCTGGAGTGGCTCTGGCGCAGCCTCACCTACGGCAAGCGCCAGCCGATGAACCTGCCGGCCAACACAGCGCCGACCAACACACTAACTTGAGCCAAAGAAGAGTGCATGACTGACCAGGACGCCATCGGCCACCGACCAGCCACACCGGACGAGTTGCCCGGCTTCTTCAAACTCATGATAGACCAGACCGCCCACTACCTGAACGATGCGCTGGCAACCCTTGATATCACGGTCGAACAGTTCGAAATCTATTTCCGATCCGTCGGTCAGGTCTGGGCTATCGAGAGAGATGGTCAGGTAGTCGGGTTCTACTGGATCGAACTGCGCTCGGAGGTACTGCATATCCACGCACTCGTACTGCAGCCGCAGTTTCAGAATCGAGGTGTGGGTACCGCAGCCTTCAAGCTTATTGAACAATGCCTGCCAGAGGGTGTTACGCACATAGAAGTTGGTATCCATCATTCCAACACACGGGCCCGGGCACTGTGCCAGAGATGTGGACTTACCGTGTCCCGAGAGCAGCCGGAAATTGGCTTTGCCATTTACTCCAAATGCTTCAGAGAGTAGGTGACCCTTAGTTGTCCGTCACTCACACAAGTCCGGGAATGACAATGCACAGTCGACCGTTCAACAGGAGGATGAAATGCAGAAACATCTGGTAACGCTTCTGGTCGCGGCAATGATCGTATGTGGCGCTCTTTACTCTTCGCCTCAGGCTCAGGACAAGCCGGTACAACTGGCCTTGTTCTCCCCGGTTCAAATCTTTCCGCCATCAACACCCATTACCGGTGTCAGACTTAACCTGATCTATGGCCGCAATGTCAGCATGAGTGGCCTCGATGTGGGATTGATTAATCACATCGGTGATCAACGTTCCGTCGGCGCTCAGTTTGGGCTGGTTGGTATCAATGAGGGAGACTATGTCGGCTGGCAGAGCAATTGGATAAATATCAACAAAGGAGACTTTGAAGGCTTTCAGTACGGATTCGTAAACTCCTCTAATCACGCCAGTGGACTGCAACTGGGATTCGTCAATTATGCCCGAACTCTCAATGGCCTCCAGATCGGCTTAATCAATGTTATCAAGCAGGGGGGCCAGTTTCCAGTATTTCCGATCGTTAACTGGTCTTTCGAATCACCGTAAGGCGATCGTCACGACCACTCTAAAGAGAACAAAAAAAGACCGGCTGATAGCCGGTCTTTTTCATTAGTGGAACTTGTCAGTTACCAGGAACGACGACGACCACCACCGCCGCCACCGCCCTCTTTCTTGCCTCGGGCTTCATTGACTGTTAGGGTCCGGCCACCCAGCTCTTGACCATTGAGGGCCTCAATGGCCGCCATGGCCTCATCTTTGTTCGCCATCTCGACAAACCCAAATCCACGGGGCCTACCGGTTTCGCGATCGTTGATGATGTTGACACTGGTCACTTCGCCAAAGTTCTCAAAAGCTTCGCGAAGCTGTTGTTCAGTCATGTCAAAAGACATGTTTCCGCAGTAGATGTTCATTCTACTCTCCAAAGATGTCCTTTATAGTCGGCCTGCTACTCGCAGTAGCAGGTGGGTGACCACTCCGGACGCAGTTAAAAACGCACCATTGCGCATGGACCCCAAGAATCAGCCAAACTCATCGTTTTGCAGGAAGACAAAGCCGTGATAGCAGCCTCATGGGAGACCAATGTGAATCATGTACTGGATGATATCGGTCTTCTGCCCCAATGTCAACAGGATTAATGCGCATTCTTACTCAGTCGAAAACTTCAGCAATTCAGTCACTTCGCTTCGAGCTGGCAGATTCTGACCTGTACAGCTTGCGCTAACATTGTCCAAACATTACTCTGTGGAATCGGTCCGCGACACCAGCACCAGCCAACATACCGACGGACCAGAACCGCGCCTAAACAATGGAGACCTCGCCGTGCCACGCAACAATCGTACATTCAGCCTGATCGCGCTCTGGAGTCTGTTACTTCTCGGAGGAGTTGTGGTGTCTGGTAATGTCGCTGCCCAGCAACAAGATAACAAGAAGTCTCCACTGGAAGGCATGAGATTCACAGGGCAATGGTTCCTGGCCTACGAAGTCGACAAAGGAGGCGATGACAACCTCAATGAGTTCCAGCTCAAACGCGGCTACGTCAGCGTCCGTAAGGTGTTCACCGATCATCTCAAAGCCCGGATCACTCAGGATATCTCGGTCGATCAGGAAGGCGACGGCCGTGGCGATATTGAACTGCGCCTCAAGTACGGCTATCTCCAGTATCAGATGCCAAGCCTTAGCTTCATCCACAAACCAACTATCGAATCTGGTCTGGCCCACCGTCCCTGGTTGGACTTCGAACAGAAGATGACCGGCTATCGCGTGCAGGGGACCATGTTCCTCGAACGCTACGATGTCCTCAAATCAGCAGACTATGGCATCATGCTCAGCGCACTCATTGGTGGCGAGATCGACGAGGATTACCAGCGGCAGGTCAACAGCGCCTATCCGGGACGCTATGGCAGCATTGCGCTGGGCGTCTACAACGGTGGGGGCTACTCCGCAATCGAGGAGAACGAGAATAAACTACTCGAGGGGCGCTTAACCCTTCGGCCTTTGCCTGCCATTCTTCCCGGATTGCAGCTCAGTTGCCTCGGTGGACTCGGCAAAGGTAACACTATTGATTCGCCAGACTTGAACTACGTGGCAGTCTTTCTGTCAATGGAACATCCCCGTTTTCTCGCTACTGCCCAGTACTACACCGGTGAGGGAGATGTCGAGGGTACCGCTGTCAACGCCCAGGGTGAGGCACTTGATCGTGACGGGTTCTCGTTGTTCGGCGAGTTCGTCAGCCCCTTTGAGCAACTGTCAGCCTTTGGACGGTTCGACCACTTTAACACCAACACAAACCGCGATGATACCGATCTGCGCCGCTACATTGTCGGGCTGTCGATTCCCATCCACAAGAAGTCGAAGATCATTGTCGACCATGACTACCTTGAGTCCGACATATCAGATACCATTGACCGGCGCTGGGAACTCGCCGTCGAGATCAACTACTGAGGCAGGTAGATCACATAGGCCGAGGTCATGGCTTACGCTTGTGCGACCCACAAGTGATCGCTATGCACGTGTCCTTTCGGAAAGGACGTCCTTGACCAGATTGGCGAGGTCAGAGACCTTGAATGGCTTGATGAGTCGACCGCAGAATCCACGCTGACGGAAATTGGCCAGCACCGGGTCGCTCGAGTACCCACTGGACACCACCGCTCGCACATCAGGGTCGAGCCGCTTCAGCTCTCTAAGCACATTCTGACCTCCCATTCCACCAGGAACGGTGAGATCGAGAATCACCAGGTCAAACGGCTGCCCTTTCTCAAACGCCTTCTTGTACTGAGAGATGGCCTCGGACCCGTTCGATGCTACCTCTGGCGTGTAACCAAGTCGATTGAGGGCCTGCGAGGTTAGTCGTCGAAGGGGCTCCTCATCGTCCATGATCAGAATCCGTCCGCTTCCACCTGGCATTTCAGCGGAGGGACGGCTCGGTGCACCAGGCTTCTTGTCAGTCGCCGGCAGGTAGATGGTGAAAGTCGATCCAATCCCCAGTCGGGAGGAGACATCGATATGCCCCTCATGGGCCTTGATGATCGAGTAACACGACGCCAGACCGAGTCCGCTGCCCTTGTCCTTGGTCGTGAAGAACGGGTCAAATATGCGCGTTACATTCTCCGGAGAAATCCCGATCCCCTGATCACTGATAGAGATTCTCAGATAACTGCCTGCAGCAAGCGGTAAGCTGGTAATGGGACCAACCTGGACATTCTCGGCCCTGAGTTGAATGATCCCTCCGGTGGGCATCGCCTGAACAGCGTTGATGACCAGGTTGTTAATGACCTGCGTGAACTGGCCCTCGTCAAATTCTGCAGCTTTGAGATTCTTGTCGATATAGAATTCGCCCCGGGCATTGGATCCGCGAAGTGCGAACTCGGCCGTCTCCCTGAGTATCGTACCCGCATCCGCCACTTTGCGAATAGGCGCACCACCCTTGGCAAATGTCAACAGCTGATGCGTCAGATGCTGCGCTCGCTCAGTCGCCTTCTCGGCAGCCTCAAGCATCTCCGCTATCTCATCGCCCTCATCAATCTCCATTCTGGCCAGAGAAATATTACCCAGGATAGCCACCAGGATATTGTTGAAATCGTGTGCGATGCCACCGGCCAATACACCTATTGAATCCAGTTTCTCGGCCTTGAACAACTCTCGCTCCATACGGCGTCGGTCCGTGATATCGATCAACACCCCGATAATACCCGTCGTCTCACTATCCGAGCTCTCGAAACTTGCCCGATAGAGCACAATACTGCGCGTCTCGTTATCACCGTTGATTAGTCGAGCTTCAAAGATCTGTGTCCCGCCGCGAGCGTGCAGTTCCCGGTCCTTGTGTGTGATGTCAGGCCATGTCTCTCGGGGACATAGATCGCTGAACCTGTGACCAATCAGGGCCTGCCGCGATTTACCAAAGAAACTCTCGAAAGCCTTGTTGCAGCCCATCATCCGACCGTCAGAATTCTGATAGTACAACGGACCAGGAATAGTATCCATCAGTCGCTGGAGAAAATGCACCTGCTCCTGAAGTCGCTGCTGGCTGTGCTTGGCATCATTGATGTCCACCGCTGAACCGATCACCTTGCTCAGGCTGCCGTCTGCGTGTCGCTCAAACGCGGCCGCCCGATCACTGAACCAGCGCCAGGTGCCATCGGGGAACTTAAATCGATACTCCACCTCCACCCACGTACCGTCCGGACTCTCTGCCAGCTTCTTGAGTCTGTTTACAAGCTTGGGGAGGTCCTCGGGGTTGAGCATATTGCTCATCGTGTCTCGGACTACTTGATCAGGCTCCTCGCCGTTGATCGACCTCAGTAGGAAATCTTTGCTGGCGGCATTGACCCAGATATTACAGTCCTTGGCTATATCGTAGATGTAGAGCAACGATGGCGTCGTGTCGGCGATCATCTGAGCGAAGCGCTGACTTTCTTTGAGCGCGTTCTCCGCAGCCTTTTTCTCCGTAATGTCCCGGATAATTCCAAGAAAGCCAATCAATGTGCCACTGGTGTCGAACACCGGTGTGCCAACCGTCTCACTTAAGAAAGCCTCACCATTCTTCTTCCTGTACCTGATCTCGTAACTGCTGTAATCTGTCGGCGAATCAGGGTTGTACTTGTTCACGCCCTGCGCCTCAAACTCATCATCCGCAACGTAGATCATTCTCGTAAACTGACCCTCGACCTCCTCCATGCTGTAACCAAAGATCCTCGTGAAGGCCGGATTTACAAACACTATTCGCCGATTTACATCTGCATACAAGACAGCATCAGAAATCGCACTGAAGACCTGTTCCAGTTCTGCCTTCTTGTTCCGCTCTGCCTGGGTCAGAAGCAGTTGCTTCTGCTCCAGTTCGGCCTCGATATGGCGGATACCGCTCAGGTCAGCTCCGTGAATCGCGACATACTCCACCTCGCCATCGCCATCAAGTACTGGCTCAAGCGTATGATGGAGGACCATCCCGTCTCGGATATCTTCGAACACGACTTTGGATCGCGTTTCAATTACCTCTTCAATTCGCGCGCGGCGGAACGCGGCTACCTCGTCATCCAATAGAGAATAGACACTACTCCCGATGATTCTGTCAGTACTCATATTGAAACGGTCACCCAACGACTTGTTGGCTGCCACAATTGTTCCGTCAGTCTTGATCAGGAACATCGCTTCCGGCGAGCTGTCCAACATCGTGCGCATCAGCTTGCGCTCGTGCTCGCGCTCCTGGCGAAGTGTGACGATATCGGTGATGTCCTGAGTTGCCCCCACCACTCGGATGGCCTGGCCGGTCTCGTCCGTCTCCAATACCGCCCTGGACCGTACCCAGATCGTCGCACCATCGGCACGTAAGAACCGGTATTCACCGTCAAAGGATTGGTTCCCCGCTACCAGATTCTCATTGGCTGCGACAAACCGTTCTCTATCGTCTGGATGAACAAGCTGAACGGTTCTTTCGAAACTGAGAGGAATCTCTCCCGGCTTGTAGCCAAGAATGCGGTACTTCTCATCGGACCAGGTCACCTTGCCAGTCCGCAAATCCCGACAAAAGCTACCGGTACGGGCGATCCGCTGCGATTGCAGCAGCATCTGCTGAGTACGATGTTGACTGTCCTGAGCGCGTAGGAGATCAGTGGAATCCCGTGCAACTCCGAGAATGATTGGCTGATCGTCAAGCTCAACTCTGTTCAAGTGCACCTCAGCCGGGTATTCGGTGCCGTCACGACGACGGTGCCGTACTTGAATCATAGCCTTGTCGCCGGGATTGAGAGTCAACCAGAACTTCCGCCGGTCGTCGCGCGTCATACTTCCGGCATCGATATCTGCAACTGTCATCTGCAGCAGTTCTTCTTCAGAATAGCCCACATGTCGGCATGCGGCTGAATTGACAAGAACGAAATTCCCATCAAGATCATGAGCAAAGACAGCATCGGCCAGATTGTTGATCAGGGTCAGTAACACGCTGTCATGTGAAGCGTAAGTTGCGGCGTTCTCCTGAATCAATTCCTCGGCCTCGGCAATCGCTTCAGCAGAATCGTGCGGTGGCACCGGCTTGGCTCGTCGTAGCTGCTGCTTACGGGCCTTTCGAGACTTCCCCATCAATCCCTCCCAATCCCAGGATGATGCAAATGATGTCGGTAGCTATGATCGGGATACCGTCATTCGGCATTCGGTCACTCGCTATGAGTGGAATGTTGAGCCCCTGACCATTGAAATGCAACAAAATAAATCGTGATGTCGATATTCACCGCCCACTCTTCGCTAAGTCCCGGTCAATCCTATCAGATCAGAAGCCCAAGCCACCGTTGTCAACACATCGTCCCTGCACCTTGCCCACCGTCAATCCGCTTGACTAATTCCCTTGCTCAGGCTAAGCTTCACCGATAAACCTCAATCCGGCGGTACTCGCTCCCATGCAAGACTCTTCTCGGCTGACCAGTCGCCCCATGTACCATTTCCTCATGGTGCTGACTATTGCCTCCACGGTCGGTCTGCAAGCCTGGCGAACACTCTTTGACAACTTCTCAGTTCATGTGGTCGGTCTTCAAGGAGACCAGATCGGGGTTATCCAGTCAGTTCGTGAGATCCCCGGCTTCCTGGCGCTGCTGGTGATCTTCGTGATGATGGTCGTTCGGGAACACCGCGTTTCTTCGCTTTCAGTCGTCATACTCGGCATCGGAATCGGAGCAACCGGTTTCTTCCCTTCATATCTTGGATTGATCCTGACGACTTTGGTAATGAGCCTCGGATTCCACTACTACGAGACCACCGCCCAGTCGCTCACTCTGCAGTACTTCAACAAACGCACTGCGCCGATCGTCTTCGGTCGCTTGCGCAGTCTTGCCGCTGCCTCAAATATTGGCGTAGGTGCGCTCATCTTCGTGCTGGTGCCGATACTATCGTTTCAGCAAATCTACATAGTGATCGGCGCTCTAATCCTCGGTGCCGCTGTCTGGAGCTTCAGCCGTGAGCCGATCCGGCGCGGCATTCCGCCCCAACGGATCAGGATCATCGTTCGCACACAGTACTGGCTCTACTATTTTCTTACTTTCATGGCAGGAGCGCGACGGCAGATATTCGTTGCGTTTGCTGTCTTCTTGTTGGTCAAGAAGTTCGGCTTCACGGTGCAGGAGATCACCGTGCTCTTTGTCACCAATAACATTGTAAACTACTTCCTTAGCCCAATGATCGGCAAAGCTATTGTCCGGTTTGGTGAGCGCAAGGTGCTCAGCGGCGAGTATGCCTCGCTCATCATCATATTCCTGGCGTACGCGGTCGTTGACTCCAAGCTACTGGTAGCGGCACTCTACATTCTCGATCACGTCTTTTTCAACTTCTCGATAGCCATTCGTACCTTCTTCCAGAAAATTGGCGATCCAGGCGACATCGCCCCCACAATGGCGGCCGGATTCACCATAAATCATATCGGTGCCGTCGTCTTTCCTGTCGTGGGAGGAATTCTGTGGATGGTGGACTATCGCATCCCCTTCTTTGCCGGCGCAGCCATGAGCCTGATTTCTCTACTGGCCGTGCAGTTCATCACGAGCCAGATTCGCAAGGCAGAGCGACGACAGCTGGCCCTCAAGGAGGCCGAACTCACGATGCCGAGTAAACATTGAGCTCCTGATCCCACCCATAAGAAAAGAGACCGGCACAGAACCGGTCTCTTAGAAAATACTGGATTGGTCTTGTGAGGCTGAAGCCCCGATTCAACCTACCAATTGCGGCCGCCGCCGCCACGGAAGTCGCCACCGCGACCACCACCACGACCGCCACCGCCACGGCCACCACCACCGCCACCACCACCGGTGCGGGGGCGAGCCTCGTTGACGTTCAGCGTGCGGCCATCAAGCTCCCTGCCGTTAAGCTCGGCAATCGCGGCCATCGCCTCGTCTCGGTTGGACATTTCCACAAAGGCAAACCCTCTCGGCTTTCCACTGTACTTGTCCGTGATAACGTTGACACTCGTAACCTCGCCATAAGCTTCGAAAGCCTGGCGCAGCGACTCCTCAGTCGTATCGTACGAGAGGTTTCCAATGTAGATATTCATTCTACTCTCCGGTCTTGCCCACCTGTAATTCAGCCCGCTACCGATGGCTCGGTCGGCACCAAAAAGACGGGCACGTTCATGCGCACCATTGCGCGACGATCCCTACATTAGCTTTTCCAAAGATTTGACGGATAGAACAAAGTCTGGACATAACCACTTGGGATTCGTGTTTCTACATTGGAATAGTATCGGCTGCTGTCACAAAAGTCAACAGGAAAACATCGCAAAGCAAGTCGTTTAACCTATTGTCACTTCGCTACTTTCGGGATTTATCGCGGCGATGAGCACGACTGCGCGGTTGACACGCTTCCATCAGCCACCTATACTTGAGCACCAAACCCCTTGTCTCGGAGGAAAATTGGACGCGATCACTTACCACCCCATAGGCATCATCCACACGCCGTATACCGCACCGAAGGACACCCCCATTCAGCCCAAGTATGCCGAAGGCGCCAGGGGACAGGTAGTAGTCGACCAGCAGTACGCCGACGGACTGGCTGACCTGGACGGGTTCTCCCATATCACACTCATCTACCATCTGCACCGAAGCGAGGGATACAAGCTCAAAGTCGTTCCCTATCTGGACACAGTCGAACGAGGCGTCTTCGCCACTCGAGCGCCACGCCGTCCCAATGCCATTGGACTCTCGGTAGTGCAACTGGAGCGAATCGAGGGAACAGTACTTCACATTGTCAATGTGGACATGCTCGATGGTACCCCGCTTCTCGACATTAAACCGTATGTGCACGCCTTTGTCGGAGATACTCCGGAACGTGCCGGGTGGATTGGCCAGGCTCGTCACGAACAGGCCAACGGCAGAGCCGATGACCGCTTTCACCCCAGTGAACAGGATGATCCTCTCGACTAGGTCCTACCGTGATAATGCAGAAAGCACGGCCTATCAATCTGACTCATCGCCACTAACTTGCTTAACCATCTTCAGGCCATCGGTGCCGTCCTCGTAGTACCCGGGCAATCGACCGATTTCCTCATACCCGTGCCTCAGATAGAACCGTATCGCCGCCACGTTGTCGACTCGTACCTCCAGCAGGAGACGGTCCTTGCCGTGTGCCACTGTCTGTTGCTCACATTCGGTCAGCAGCAACTCTCCCAGTCCACGACCCTGCGCCGATGGATCAATGGCAATACTATACAGCCGCCCGGAACGAGAATCCTTCCGCCATAGCAGATACGCCGCTCCGACAAGCTGTCCGGACTGCTCCACCAGCACCACTGTTGACTTTGCGCGAGCGACCAGGTACCGGATCTGGTCCGAGGTGAACCGATCAGAGGTGAAGGTGTTCAGCTCCAGGCGCATCAGAGCATCAAGGTCCTCATGTGTGGCCAGTCGAACAACCGGGTCTGCCATCAGGATTCTCCGAGATGCCGGGTAAGGAAACGCACCATACCTTCATAGAGATGGCCGGCCTTTTGGTCCTCCTCGCCGGCGACGATCGAGGGGTTGTCGTTGACCTCAATCACAACATAATCCCCGTTAACCTGCTTGAGATCAACCCCATACAGACCACTACCAATCGCATTGCAGGCCTCTGTTGCCCGCTGAATAAGGGCCGGGTCGGCATCATTTAGCGGCACCCCCTTGACCGGACCATAGACCGTGCGGCCATCGGACAAGTACGTGAGTATCTTCCACTGCTTACGCGGAATGGTATACTGGCAGACATACAGCGGCTCACCACCCAGTACGCCCACCCTCCAGTCGAACCGTGACTGCGTGAACCGCTGCACGACAATGCGATCTGCACGCCTGAAAAAGCGCTTGCCGATTCGGATGAACTCCTCAGCATTCGATGCCTTGTCCACGTACATGGAGAAACTCGAATTTGGCGCCTTTAGTACCAGCGGTTTACCTAACTGGCGGATCAACTCCTGGCAACGACGCGGGGTCAGCTCCTCCGGCTGGATGTACACCGTCTCCGGGATCAACACACCCGCGGCCTGGAGGTGACGATACATGTTCACCTTGTCGCAGCAGATACGGATAGAATCCGGATCGTCGATGACCACGATGCCGTGCATCTCCGCAATACGGG
>CAZXRO010000050.1:10192-13169 GCA_964642435.1 uncultured Ignavibacteriales bacterium | reverse complement strand
AGACAGTAGTTGAGAAGATCAACTACTGTCACAATAACCCGGTGAAGGCCGGTCTTGTCGCGCACCCATCTGAATGGCGATGGTCCAGTTACAATTGGTATTATGGAAACAGGAGATCAACTCTTCCACTTGACGAGATTGACCTGTATGATGTCTGATCCCGATCCTTCGGATCGGGGCACCCCGCTCTATACGTACCTTAGTTTCCGTTCTCCGGCTCTCCGATCGGAACCAGAAGCAAGTCCACTTGGATGTTGTATATCGCACCGGGCTCCCCGTCGATCCCCGGAATCTGGTTGATCAGTCGCAGGGTACCGTATCCGTCTTTGGTGCACCGTAGTTCTCTGATATCTCCGCCTACGGGCAACTCATAATAGCCAGATACATCGGTGCTGCACACTTCTCCCCATGGAGTTGGATCTCCGGAATCAAGATACACCGCAACTTCGGCTCCGGCTACAGGCTGGCCCGTCACGCTGTCGTTGACATGGCCGTGGTAGACGCGGAACGCCCAGTGAGGGAGATCCTCCTCACAAGCGCTCAGGCCGACCGCGCCTGTGGCCAACAACAACAACGCCATGACCCGTGCAAGAGCCTTACGATTCCGTTCTGACATATGAACCCCCGTTCGATATGATACTGTGACCAAATGCTTCTATATCAAAGACGCACAACCCCATATTTCTGTCAACTGAAGAATGCGCTCTCTGCAGCTCTGGTGGCCCGATCCGCAGGATCGGGGAGTTACTATGATTGCACCCGCTGCTTCCCTTACTCTCTCGATCCCTCCCCCAGCACGGTCATCATCATAGCGCCATCTGCGTCTGAGGCGTCGATCGCCACCAGCGATGTCGCCCCGTGAACTCCCAGCACCGGAAGCGCCCCGCCGCCGCTCACGACAATAGTGGCGCCATCCATGCTATACAACAGCACTCGCGTGTTGGTACCATCGAACTCGTACCTCATGTCCATGCCTTGCACCAGCAACTCAGGGTCCACCTCGCCCGAAAGGACAACCTGCAGCGCCCCGATATCAGCTGTCGGCCGCACATTCACGTATCCGTTTTGCAGGCTGACCTCTACCATCTCCTCGAACGGTTTGCCCAGGTGCGGCACTGGCACCGCATCCCCCCTGATGACGCTTATCAGGAAGACCAGATCGGCCGGCGTCAGGACATACCCATCCTGGTTCACATCCGAGGCGGCGATTTGCAGTTCAATATTGAGAGTGAATGCACTCAAACCAAAGACGAAGTAGTTTGAATACAGCACGGCATCGGCGATCTCATAGGGTACTTCGTTGACATTAAGATCGCCGATGTACGAGATCGCGCTCCCGGGCACCTCCACCCCGCCGCTGGCGAAGTCGACAATACGCGGGCCAACCCGACTCTCCCCATCACACTCGCTGTTGGCCCCGAGCCAGGTGGGAAACGGCTCATCGGCGGCGATGTCTGTGCGGGCCAGGGTATCGCTATAGCCATGTATCATGCGTGACATATAGACCTGATCGGCCGACACACTGGACAGCGTGTTGTCACCGCAATCATACCAGACGAACCGAATCGGAAGCATGTCGAAATTGAGATCGGATGACGTCACGGCGATTTGCAGCCGTGCCAGCTCGCCACTGGTGGATTCACTTCCATACGTATAGCAGTTCGGGTGCGCTGAACCGTTGTTAGTTTCGGCGATCGCAACGATTCGTACCGTTCCCTCCGGGCACGGATCACCGCCGCAGCGTCCGAACGACCCACTAAGGTAGGTAAAGTACTCCCATCCGCAGCTCGTGAGCATAGCTCCCGGCTCGACCCGAATCAACTCAGCGACCGTCGGATCAAACTGAACCAGCAAGTCGAAACCACCAATTGGCCACGCAGGGAGTACCGTGGAGTCCAGATAGATCGAGGCTTCGGTGTAGACTGACGAAGTCTCGCATGGCGGTCCGATTCTCACCAACGGTCCCAGTCTGACTGGCTCCGGCGGCACGCTATCAGACTCAAGCTCAAGCCGGAACGACCACAGATAGTCCTCTTCCTGGTAGTTCCACTCGTAATCACAGACATGCCGGCTCAGGGAGACAGTGTACACCGAGTCTGCCGCAAGAGCGACTTCGGGATGCAGCCTTGCGGAAAGACCGTCGCACGTCACGCTGCAAGGAATCAGACCACCGTTCAAGGTAAACGTTGACCTGTTCACCGATGCCACCCTGACCGAGTCCACGAAATGAACGACGACTGCCAATCTGGTATCGAAGGCCCCACCACCATCCTCGAGAGAAATCGATTCAATGAATCCGGAATCCCCTCCGGGTCCGGAGATTTCGTTGTCGGCATCGTCGCAGGAAATCAATGCTAACGAAACAAGACCAACACAGATCATCGTGATGAGAGTTCTCAGCGATACAATGGAAAGCCGTGACATGCGGACCCGCCTTTCTTGATATTTAACGCCCCATATACGCAATTATACATCAGGAGCGCCGCCATACCAATCCATTTTTCGCGCTTGATGACAGACAAAAAGCCCGTCAAGACGGCGGGCTTCAGGTCTTGTGGGTGAGCTATAGCTGTTGCTACTTCGCCCGGTGGTTGTCGATCTGGTCAAACGTCCCGGCATAAATCAGGTTGCGGATGTAATCTCTGGTGATGAACTCCATCGGGAAGCCCAAGTCAACCCGGCTGATCTTGTCGAGCCGGTCCAGGTGCTGCTGCGACAGCGGGTGCTCCACACACGCCAGGTTCTCGGCGAGCTGGTCGGCGTTGCGCGCGCCGACAATAGGTATCTGCAGCCCTGGCTGCTGACGCACCCAGTTGAGCGCCACCTGCGAGGGGGCAACACCCATCTCCTTCGCGATCTTTACAACCTCGTCGCCGATGGCGATATTCTGTTCGGTCAAGCGCGAGGGTTTCTCCTTGGGATCGTAGCGCTTCGGCTGATCCGACTGCCCACTGTACTTACCGGTCAGGATTCCCCC
>CAZXRO010000050.1:0-10182 GCA_964642435.1 uncultured Ignavibacteriales bacterium | reverse complement strand
CCCACCGATCGCCCCCCACGGTGTCACGGCCAGGTCCAGCTCGCGTGCCATGGGGATCAACTCCCGCTCCACGGTACGCTCGATAAGGCTGTACTCGATCTGCAGCGCTACAAACGGGCTCCACCCGCGAAGCTCCGCCAGCATGTTGGAGCGGCTGACAATCCAGGCCGGCGTATCGGAGACTCCCACGTAGACGACCTTGCCGGAGCGCACCAGGTCATCCAACCCGCGCATGACCTCCTCCACCGGTGTCATGAAGTCCCACGCATGCAGCCAGTACAGGTCAATGTAGTCCGTCTGCAGTCGCTTCAGGCTGTGCTCGACCGCTTGTACCATGTTCTTGCGATGGTTCCCGGCGCTGTTGGGGTCGCCTTGCTCCATGAACAACGTGTACTTCGTAGCCAAAACCGTTTTGTCGCGCACACCGGCGTCCTTTATGAGCTTACCGACAAGCTTCTCGCTGGTCCCTTCGGTGTATCGGTTGGCGGTATCGATGAAATTACCGCCGGCATCGATAAACGTATCAAACATCTTCCGGCTCGCGGCCTCATCGGCGCCCCAGCCCCACTCGGTTCCAAACGTCATCGTCCCCAGACACAACTCCGACACGCGCAGCCCGCTTCGTCCCAGTAACTTGTATCGCATAGCACCTCCGGCCATTGGATTGGATTTGTTCTGCAATTCTCTACTGCCACGAACACGCCGCCTGACGACACGGTTCCGGGCGCGAAGGAACATCGCTCGCAAGTTCCTGTTTCAAACAGCAGAAGGACGCCGAGACAAGCGGCCGGCCCACCTGCCCCCGTTCCTGCACCCTGCTTGATCTCGATCCGGCAATTCAAACCCACGAGGACCAATGCCACAATCGCGAGACCAGCAGGAAGAGAAGAACCAGAAACACAGCCAGAACCAGAACCACCAGGACGAGCACAACGATTCCGGCGATCAGCAAGAGCGCAATGGTGGTCATGGTCACAACGGCGACCATGATGATCATGATGATCATAGCGATCATGGCGGTCACGACCATACCGAACACCACCGGATGATGATTCGCGACTTCCGTCGCCGCTTTCTGATCTCTCTGGTCATCACCCTGCCGGTGCTGGCCCTCTCACCGATGATCCAGCAGTTGCTGGGATTCGAGTTCACGCTGCTCGGTGAATCCGACCGCTACCTGCTATTCGCAC
Organism: uncultured Ignavibacteriales bacterium; assembly: GCA_964642435.1. Classification (GTDB taxonomy): domain Bacteria; phylum Zixibacteria; class MSB-5A5; order GN15; family FEB-12; genus WJKG01. The sequence goes on along the minus strand of CAZXRO010000050.1, from coordinate 8,992 downwards.
TCTCGACGATTGTCTTCTTCTACGGCGGATGGCCCTTCCTGACCGGACTGGTCGATGAGCTGAAGAAGAAGCAACCGGGCATGATGACATTGATCGCGGTCGCCATCTCGGTCGCCTGGGGCTACTCGACCGCGACAACATTCGGCGTCCAAGGCAGCACCTTCTTCTGGGAGCTGGTCACCTTGATTGATGTCATGCTCCTCGGCCACTGGATAGAAATGAAATCGGTGCTGGGTGCATCGCGCTCGCTGCAGAAACTGGTCGAGATGATGCCCTCGGAGGCACACTTGTTGGACAATGGTGACACGCGGGATGTGCGAGTGGACGAACTCGAGCAGGGCAACAAGGTTCTGGTGCGTCCCGGCGAGAAAGTGCCGGTCGATGGTGTCATTGTCGACGGCGAGAGCCAGGTCAACGAATCCATGGTCACCGGCGAGGCCAAACCGGTGTCCAAGAGCAAGGACGACAAGGTTATTGGCGGTACTATCAACGGTAACGGTTCGCTGACCGTTGAGGTGGAGCAGGTGGGCGAGAATGCCTATCTCAGCAAGGTCATCAACATGGTGCGCGAGGCCCAGAGCAAGAAGTCGCGCACCCAGAACCTGGCCGACCGCATTGCCCTCTGGCTGACGATCATCGCGCTAACCGTCGGCTTCGGCACACTCGCGACCTGGCTTGTGATCGGTCAACCCTTCGTCTTCGCCCTCGAGCGCATGGCAACCGTCATGGTCATCACCTGCCCCCATGCCCTCGGCCTGGCAGTGCCGCTGGTGGTGGCGATCTCCACCTCGCTGTCGGCACAGAATGGATTGCTCATTCGCAATCGTACCGCCTTCGAGAACTCACGCAAGATCTCGCTGGTAGCGTTCGACAAGACCGGCACCCTCACCAAGGGCAATTTTGGCGTCACGCGCTATGATTCACTGGACGGCGACTACGACAGCAAGGATATCCTGCGGCTGGCCGGGGCTTTGGAGCAGAAGTCGGAGCACCCGCTGGCCATGGGAATCATGGAGAAGATTCGTGAGGAGGAAATCGATGTCGCCGAGGCCGAGGACTTCAATGCCCTCACCGGCGAGGGTATCGAGGCTAAGGTCGACGGCAAGATGATCCGCGTCGTCAGCCCGGAGTACGTCAAGGACAAGGGCATAGACATCCCCGATAAGGTCTACGAGAACGAGCAGGAGACAGTGGTCTTCGTCATGGCAGAGGACAAGCTGGCGGGATTCATCGCCATGGCCGACGAGATTCGCGAGGAGTCCTACGAGGCGGTCAAAGCCATGAAGGACGCCGGCATCAAAGTCTACATGATGACCGGCGACAACGAGAAGGTTGCGAAGAGCGTCAGCGAGGAACTCGGGCTCGATGGCTACTTCGCAAACATTCTTCCCGACCAGAAGCTCGAGAAGGTCAAGGAGTTTCAGAACGATGGCGAGTTCGTCGCCATGACCGGCGATGGTATCAATGATGCCCCCGCGCTGGCGACTGCCGATGTCGGCATTGCGGTCGGATCGGGCACCGATGTCGCTGCCGAAACCGCGGATATCGTGCTTGTCGAGAGCAACCCGAAGGACATCGCGGCCCTCATATCGTTTGGCAAGGCCACCCGCTCCAAGATGATCCAGAATTTCATATGGGCCACCGGTTACAATGTGGTCGCCATCCCGCTTGCCGCAGGTGTACTCTATAGCGCGGGCATACTGATCAGTCCGGCGATCGGCGCCATCGTCATGAGCGCCAGCACTGTTATCGTCGCTCTCAACGCTCAACTGCTCCGGCGCAAGCTGCACGTGGAAGACTGATCCGGTATACCGGTACATTTTGCTGCGCGGCAGTCCCCCCACATGCGCCGTCTCCTACTGGCGGATGGCAATATCATCCTTGCCATGAAGGTCAGACTCAACTAACATGTACTCCCGGTGATGGAGCCAAGACTTGGCCACTAAGTCAATGGAATGACGCACAAGGACATCCGGGCTTGATGCACGATACGGAACACCCCTTCTACGCGAAGTCAGCCCGCGAACAGCGGGTTGTTCAGATCCGTATTGTCGTGGCTGCGGTTGCTGTCAATGCATTACTCGCGACACTCTGTGTACTCGCTGGACTGTACCCGCTCCCGCTGCTGTTTATCGCTGCTACCCTGTCAGTCATTGCACCGTTCTTCGACCAACCCGCAATGAAGAAACGCGGCGATCTCGTATATTATTCCAGCCTCTTTGTGGCGGAACGGGAAAGGAACGGCGTGATCAAGGTGCACGGCGGCAGCCTCCTTGATTACGTTTACGTCATCGACCGCGGCCTGAACGGTACACAACGCATCAATCAGGTCCTCATTGGGTATATCGATGGGCTTCTGAACCTCCTGGCGGTTCATCGGGACCGCGATCTTTCGAGAGTAATGATCCGCGGCACGAGCTACATAGTCAATGAGCGAACGGCGCGGCGTATTGGGCTGAAGCAGGTAGCTAACCCTCCAATACAGGTTCTCATTCTGGCGTTCAACTTTGTCAATCTCACCGTCTCACTAAGCCTGGCCCGTGGCAGACTGAGCTTCCCGACATTGTCAAACACTTCCACATACGAGGGCCGGCTGTCGGAAATAGCAGCACGCGAGCACTTCTTGATTTCACTGAGACGCCGCCTTGCGTCCAGCCTTCACAGGCGCCGTTCTCAGTAGCCCGGGACCCCATTCCTGCCCGGAGCGGGCCCTCTGACCGCCTGTTCTAAGTGGTTGCGAATTATACGATTTCAAGACCCCACATCTACCGAACATTACACGCAGGGGGTCCACCGCTCATGCAATGGGTTATCTGAGAGGCCACACCTTAGATGTAGATAAGTACCACAGCCAGCCGAAGGCGGATTGCGAGGCGAGGTCCTGACATCTCGCCCGGCATCAGTCCGCGTTTTTTCACCTTCGCCCCGGGCACAAAACCGCCCCTCGATACCTTCATATACAAGGATACTGAGAAACATAGAAGCGCTGAGAAAAATGCACGGTATAAGACACGCCCTTCCTGTCATTGTCCTGGTGCTGGTTTTGTTTGCGGGCTCGGCCGCCCTCGCCCAGCAGCAGACCGGCCGTATCACCGGTACTGTGGTCAACACGGCCACACAGGAACCGCTGATCGGCGCCTCGGTGGTTGTCTCCGGTACGCAACTCGGCGCGGTGACAACAGCCGAGGGTGAGTTTACAATCAGGCGGGTGCCGGTCGGCGAGTATGCCCTCCGCGTATCAGCCATCGGCTATACGCCGCGAGTGATCACGGATATCGTCGTCAACTCCGCCCGGCCGGCCGCCGTTCGAATCGAACTGGTCGAGACCACCGTGCAAACCGAGGGTATCGTCGTCCGTCCCGACTTTTTCGCCGAGAAGCAACCGGTGGAGATCTCCAAACAGACCCAGTCCGCCGAGGAAATCCGCCGCCTCCCCGGTGGCTTCGAGGACGTCGTTCGCGCCGTCTCCATCCTGCCCGGTGTTGCCCAGGCGCAGCGCGGCCGCAATGATCTCATTGTCCGAGGCGGTGCACCCTCCGAGAACCTCTTCGTGGTCGACAACCTCGTCATCCCCAACATTAACCACTTCGGCACCCAGGGGAATACCGGCGGCCCCCTCAGCATGATCAATCTCGATTTTGTCGAGCAAACCTCGTTCTCCACCGGCGGGTTTGGCGTACGCTATGGTGACAAGCTCTCCAGCGTACTCGAAATCGATCTCCGCGAGGGTCGCCGCGATCAACTGGGCGGCAAGGGTACCATCTCGGCTACCCAGTTCGGGCTGAACCTCGAAGGACCGCTGGGCGAGGATGGCTCTTTTATCTTCTCGGCACGGCGGAGCTACCTCGACCTGATCTTCCGCGCCGCCGGTTTCGCCTTCGTACCGGAGTACTGGGACTTCCTCGGCAAGGCCGACTACCGCCTCGATCCGAAGAACCGTCTCAGCCTGCTTGGCATTGTCGCCCTGGACAATGTACGTCAGTTCAATGATGACCCGGATGACCGTTTCGACAACAGCCGCACGCTTGACTCCGACCAGACGCAGGCGGTCGGCAGCGTGTCCTGGCAACACCTGTTCGGGTTTGGGTTTTCTACATTGACGTTCGGGCAGACCTATGTCGACTACAACTACCGACAGAACGATTCCCTGCTCGATCCGGTGTTCCTGAATGACTCCTATGAACACGAATCATCGCTGCGCGGCGATTTGGTAGTGCAACTGGGCAAGCGCACCCAGCTCAACACGGGGTTGCATGGTACCTTCACGCGCTTCTACTCGGATATGTTCGTGCTTCCCTACACTAACAGCTATGGGGAGTTTGTCGATGTCGATGCCACCTACGACGCGACCGGCGTCAAGGCCGCATCATATGTCGAGCTGGCCCAGAACCTCGGGCGGGTTGACCTGCGCGTCGGCGGACGAATCGACTACTTCAGCATGATTGAGGATAACCTCGCCTTCTCCCCCCGCGCGGCAGCGAGTCTTGATTTGATGCGCCGCCTGTCTGTCAACGCCAGTACCGGGCGCTACTACCAGGCACCCTCGTACATCTGGCTGGTCGCCAACGAGCAGAACCGCAATCTCGATTTCGTGGGGGTCGACCAGTACATCCTCGGCCTTCAGTTGCTCGCGCGCGATGATGTGCGCATCACGCTCGAGGGATTCTACAAGGACTATTTCGACTACCCCGCCTCCACGGCGCAGGAGTTTTTGGTTCTGGCCAACACGGGCGCCGGGTTCGGCGGCCGCGATGAAGGTTTTGTATCGTTCGGCATCGATCCTCTCGTCAGCGAGGGAACGGGCCGTTCACGCGGCGTTGAATTGCTGGTGCAGAAGAAGCTCTCCGGCTCGCCGTACTACGGTATCGCCGGCATCACCTACAGCAAGACCGAGTTTACCGCTCTCGATGGCATCCGTCGCCCGGGTACATTCGACCAGCGCTGGCTTGTCAACATTGGCGGCGGCTACGTCTTCAACGAGAGGTGGGAGCTGTCCGGTAAGTTCCGCCTGGCGACCGGTCAACCGTACACCCCATACCAGAGCGATGGCACCCAGTTGCCCTCGGAGTACAACTCTGTCCGTACCGGCACCAACCATAGCCTGGATCTGCGTCTTGACCGACGATGGAACTTCGCCGGTTGGGCCATGATTGCTTACATCGACATCCAGAATATCTACAACAACGAGACGGAGGAGGTCCCGCGCTACAACGAGCGGCTGGGTCGCGCTGAGACCGACGATGCTATCGGTATCCTCCCCTCAATCGGGTTGAGTATTGAGTTCTGACCCGATTGCCTCGCCGCCGTGGTTTATAGACAGAAAACATCCACGAAAAGTCGCCACTTCAACGTATTACCGGCATGAATATGGATAGTGCAATCATGTTCTCACACCCGTGGACGAACGCAATCAGGAGGTTACAAATGAAGTCAATGCGAATTCTCCCCCTGTCACTGGTCCTGCTGACCCTGATGGCAATGCTGCCGATCGGCTGCAGTGACGACGATGACAATGGTATCAACAACTCCGTGCCGCTGACGCTGGTCGGCACCTGGCGCGCTACCTCCGCCACAGTCGATGGCGTCCCGCAGGATCTGGCGGAGCTGTTCGATTGGGATCCAGGGGTTGCGGGCACCGAGGTAACTCTTAACGGAAATGGTACCTATGCCTCACGCGAGTACGATGCCTCAAACAACACCGTCGCGACCGAGAGCGGCACGTTTGAGGTAACGGGTAGTACGATGATGGTCACGGTGACCGTACAGGACGGCTCCGACATTACGCCCGAGGAGGGACTCAACGCGCAGTGGTCGGTGAGCGGCAACACGCTGACCCTGACCCAGGCTGTCGGCGGCTCGACCATCGTCCTTACATTGACACGGGTCACGACGTAGCCGACTTCGCTTTGCCCTTGGGTATTGAAGTCGGCTTCGATAGCCCGCCTTTCAGGCGGGCTTTTCTCTTGCCACTCTCTGTGGCTATACGATCGTGCAGAATCTCGGGGCTGGGCCACCCAGCCGATTGTTAGTGGGTTGTTAAATCGTGCAATCCGTGCCCCGTTCGTGTTGACACCATGCAGCCTTGCTTGATACAATGCAGGAGGCTGGGGCGAACGCCTACTCAATTCAGCCCATGTGACACTGCGTTCGTCCCCTGATCACGTGCTGGCCGGGATGTGATCGAGGTAACACAGTTTACCGTTGACAGCACATGCAAGGCAAACGCAGGGAAATTACTGTTAGATGATACGTCTTTACAGCATCGGAGGACTAAGATGGCGCGATTCTGTGTCAAACCCGTTGTCGTGTTGGTACTGATCTCATTCATTTGCTCCAGCGCGCTGGCCTACAAGAAGATCAAGACGTTCATGCCGCAGGCACCGGAGATCGATCTCCTGGGAGTGCGGAAGGTTGCCGTGTTGGACTTCAATCCCTCGAGCGCTTCCTCCAAGGAGGCCGGCAAGTTCATTGCGGACAAGATCATTGAGTACATGCTCGAAGAAGATCGCGGCATTCGCGCGATTGAGGGCGGACTGTTCAGGTCCGATGTTGAGGGCAAGACAATGATCGAAGGCTTAAGCACGAAGTGCTTCTCAATTGTCGAGCGAAGCCGCCTTGAGTCGGTGCTGGTCGAGCAGTCGATGTCAGCCGATGGGCTGGTGTCTGATGCACAGGCCGCCGAGATCGGCCAGTTGCTTGGCGTCGATGTAATGATCTATGGCGATGTTTCCCAGTCCGCCGAGGACACCCGGGGCTACGAGAAGCGCCGCTACAACAACCAGGACTACACCGTGACCTGCGTGACCCGCAAAGTCACCATCTCGGCTAGTATGCGCCTGGTCGACACTCGCTCCGGCGAAATCCTGGGCACCCGGCGGTCGTCGCGCACCTCGTCCGACAAGGTGTGCGAGGGCGACAACAAGGAGCTCAAGAGCTACGGCCAGCTGGCGGGTTACTGTGCCAACGGGCTTGCCTGGGAGTTCACAAACGTGTTCAACCCGTGGTACGCCTTCGGCGAGTTCGAGTTGGACAAGATCAAGAACAAGGAGTTCAAGGACGAGGCCGATGATGCCGCGAAGGCGGCTGAGGAACTCGAGATCGACAAAGCGTACGCCATTTACAAGAAGCTCTATGATTCCGACCCGTACAACCCCAAGTTCCTCTATAACATGGGCGTGCTGTACGAGGTAGCCGGAAGCTTCGACAAGGCCAAAGAAATGTACGAAGGCGCCGCCATGCTCAAGGATGAGAAGCGTTACAAACAGGCGGTGGAGCGGATTGGCTACCGGGCGCGTTTGATGCCGTTCTATGCCAGTCTGGATATGGCCATCGTCCCGTACGACTTCGAGGCCGCCGCCGCAGACAAGAGCCTCACTGCCCTGAAGGTGGAGGTGAAAGGGAGTGGCAGTGACCGGGTCGATGTTTATACCCAGCCCAGTACTTCTTCGGAGGTCGCAGCCAAGGTCCCGGGCGGCATTCAGCTCGAGGTAATCGAGGATGCGGGCGATTTCTATCTGGTGAAGCTACTCGGTGGCAAACAGGGGTACATCGAGAAAGACAACGCGAAGGAATAGCATCGCAGTCTCTTCCGCTATCCGTACCAGCTTGCACAACCCCGCCACAAACGTGGCGGGGTTGCTTCTTCTGGACTGCAAATGAATTACGCCATTGGATTTCGTGTCAGGTCTCGGACAATGTTTAAGACCTGAGCCAAGGTGCCTCACCCCTCTGGGGTGAGATCCCCCTGGTTACAATCTGGCGGAGTACCTCACCGTTCATGCTGCGTTCTTCCTTACGAGACTCACCCATCCCCGACGACTCTCATCCCGACACCACCGCACAACCGAGGGGCATCTGCTGTGGCACTCGACGACAAACCGAAGAAAGAAATCCACTGGAGAGGTAGGCCACCCAGCGACATCCAGAATATCTACAACAACGAGACGGAGGAGGTCCCGCGCTATAACGAGCGGCTGGATCGCGCTGAGACGGACGATGCTATTGGTATCCTCCCCTCAATCGGGTTGAGTCTTGAGTTCTAAGCATATCTCTTCTGTCCTGATTCGTCGCCACCAATCCTCGGCGGTTCTTGTTGCATTGATGGTATTCTCGCCCTAAATGGGTTGCATATGGAAGCAATCTGCCGACAAGAACAGAAATAGCACAAGCGATTGCATAACGTAGCATTACCATCATCATGGAGGTGACAGATGAAATCAAAACACATTGCCCGGTTCTCATTGCTGGTGCTTGTCCTTGTGGCCATTGTGGCCATTGGCTGCAGCGATGACGACGATGGCGTCAACCAGTCAAACCCGTCCAAGCTGGTTGGAACATGGTCTGTCACCGGAGTAACGGTTGACGGGGTCTCGGCCGACCTCGCGGACATGCTGGAGTGGGACGAAACAACAGTCGGTAGCCATGTTACGTTGAATAGCGACTTCACCTATAGCACTCGCGAGTTCGATGCTTCCGGCGATGACAATTACACCCAGAGCGGCACGTATGAAGTTGATGACAACTGGCTGATTATCTGGGCTGAGAGCGAGAACGGTTCTCCCATCACCAAGATGCAGGTGCTCAACGCCCAATGGTCGGTGAGCGGCAATACCCTGAGTATCACACACACCGAGGGGACGTCGACCATGGTCATGACCATGACCAAGGTGACGACCTGACGCCAAGGCAACACTGACACGGCCAGCCCACCTCGCTCTTGTCGCGGGGTGGGTTTTTCTTATTGTGGGGGGCAGGCCTCCCGGCCTGCTTCCGCCGCTCGTTCCTGTTGCGGAATCAAGCCTTGATGCCCGCGCCGCCCCGGCCATATCTTGCGTCCAAAAGGGCAACACCGCACAACCGAGGGGCACCTGCTGTGGCACTCGTCGACAGTCTGCAAAAGGATACGCGCCTGAGAGGTGGGCTGCCACCTACCGCACAGAACCCACAGCAAGTAACTATGATATTATTTGAGCCTCTGTTCAGGCGAGATATC
>CAZXRO010000049.1:0-13308 GCA_964642435.1 uncultured Ignavibacteriales bacterium | reverse complement strand
TTGTGCTCAGCTTGGCACCACCTGTCACCATTGCACAGGATGCTGCCTCTGCCGACACCGTCAGCTCTCTGCCAGGGATCCAGATCGAGACCGGCGTCGACCAGGCCGAGATGTATGTCGGCGACCGCATCACCTATACGGTCACTATCACCTATGACTCCACCTACGAGCTCATCCCGCCGCCGCTCGGAGCCAACCTCGGTGCGTTCGATGTCAAGGACTACGATCCCGACAGCACCGCCCGGCTCGATGACGGCCGCATTCGCAATATCACCAGGTTCAAGCTCAGCACCTTCACCACCGGAGAGTATATCATACCGCCTGTCCCGGTCGCCTTCATCCTGCCGGACAGCACCACCAGGGTCATGCTGTCCGAGCCGGTACCCATTACAGTCAAGTCGCTCATTCTCTCCGACAGCGACTCCCTCGATATCCGCGCTCTGAAGGACCCGTTTGAGTTCCGGCGCGACTACACTACCTATTACCTCCTCGGCGGTGCCGCCCTGCTTGTTGTTCTTGCCGCCCTTGCTCTCTGGTGGTGGTGGCGCAAACGTCGACAGGCTCCCGCCGAACCGAAAGACACGCGCCCACCATGGGAGATCGCCTTCGAACGCCTGGCCCGACTCAAACAGGAAGGCCTGCCCAGCGCTGTCGACAACGGCTACAAACCGTACTACTTCGAACTGACCGACATCGCGCGCGAGTACCTCGGGCGCATCTATGACCGCAACGTGCTCGATATGACCACCGAGGAGTTCCTCAGCGCTTTCGACAACGATACGCTCCCCGATGACCTCTACGGCCGTTGCCGCATGTTCTTCCGCCATGCCGACCTCGTCAAGTTCGCGCGGCTGCAACCGGAAAACCACCGCATCGGCGAGGACTTCGATTTTGTCTACAAGATGATCGATGAGGTCCGGGTCGACTACCAGCGACGCGAGGCCGAACGGGCCGCCGCCGAGGCTGCCGCCCGCGCGTCAGCGAAGAGCACGAAGTCGCAGGAGGCCAAGCCATGATCCTCGATTTTGCCGGCATGCGCCTCAGCTTTTTCGAGATGGTTGACCTGACCATCCCGCCCCTGTTGATCTTCATCATCGGTGCCCTCGTTGTCGCAGCTATGCTTTACTACCAGTTCCGGGCACGACGGTACAAGTCGGCCACCATCAAGTACTCCGATCTGCGCATTGTCAAACGCGCCGCACGCTCCAACCGTCAGCGATACCGCTTCATCGTCCCGACTCTGCGCATCCTCGCCGTTATCCTCCTCGTCGTCGCCTTCGCTCGCCCCCGAGCCGGTACCGAATACCAGGAAGTCACCTCCGAGGGAGTCGATATCATGGTGGCACTCGATGTCTCCTCATCCATGCAGGCCGAGGACTTCAAGCCCCACAACCGCCTCTTTGTCGCCAAGGAAGAGATCAAGAAGTTTATCGAGCGACGTGTCAATGACCGTATCGGCCTCGTCGTGTTCGCCCGCTATGCCTTTACCCAATGCCCACTCACAACCGACTATGGTGTCCTGCTGAACTTCGTCGATCAGGTCGACTTCGGTATGGTCGAGGACGGCACCGCTATCGGCATGGCCATCGCCACTGGCGTCAACCGCCTGCGGGATTCTGAGTCCGAAAGCAAGATCATGATCGTGCTTACCGATGGTGACAACAATGCCGGCGAGATCGACCCGCTCACTGCCGCCAACCTGGCCCAGGCCCTGGATATCAAGATCTATACCATCGGCGTGGGCAAGTCCGGCAATGCCATGTTCCCCGTCAATGACCCCATCTTCGGCAAGCGCTACGTTTACCAGCCCGTTCGCATCGACGAGGAATCTCTGCGGGAGATCGCCACGCGCACCGACGGCAAGTATTACCGTGCGCGTTCCGGCGAGGAACTCGAGGAAATCTATCAGCTAATCGATAACCTGGAAAAGACCGAGATTGAAATCGCCGCCCACATTCAGTACCGCGAACTGTTTCCGTGGTTCGCCTACGGCGGCTTCGCCCTTTTAATATTGGAATTGTTGTTGGCCAACACGTACTTCAGGAAACTACCGTAGGAGACAAGACCCTGTCATGCGATTTGCAGCACCCGAAAACTTCCTGCTATTGATTCTGGTTGCCCTGCTGGGTGTCTTCCTGTTCTGGGCCGTATCGCACCGCAAGAAGCTGCTCGCCCGATTCGGTGACCTCCCGCTGCTGGTGCGCAACGCCCCCTGGGTCAGCTTCACTCGCCAGCGCACCAAAGCCCTGCTGGCCATTCTGGCTATGATCTTCCTGGTCATCACCCTCTCGCGCCTGCAATTCGGCACCCATCTGGAAATGCTCGAACGCGAGGGACTGGATATCGTGGTCGCGGTCGATGTCTCCAATTCCATGCTGGCTCGCGACCTTGCGCCCAACCGCCTCGAAAAAGCCAAACAGGAAATCCAGGGTATAATCGACCGCCTCCAGGGCGACCGTATTGGCCTGGTCGCCTTCGCCGGCGAGGCCTTCATCCAGTGCCCGCTCACCCTGGACTACTCGGCCGCCCGCTTCCTGCTCAATGCCATTGACCAGACATCTGTCTCGGTCCAGGGCACCGACCTCAGCGCTGCCATCGAAATGGCCACCCGCTCCTTCGAACAACAAGAGCGCAAACACAAGGTCCTGCTGCTTCTGACCGATGGGGAAGACCACGGCCAGGGCGTTCAGGAAACCGCCGAGGACGCCCGGCGTCAGGGTATAAGGATATACGCCGTTGGTATTGGCAACCCGGCCGGGGAACCTATTCCGGTTGTTGACCGTAATGGTAACCAGGTGGGTTTCAAAAAGGACGAGAGCGGTGATGTTATCATTACACGCCTCGATGAAGCCACGCTGCAAAAACTGGCTCTCACCACCGGCGGAAAGTACTATCGCTCCACCGCCGGCGAAATGGAACTGGACAAGATATTCGATGAAATCTCGGGTATGGAGAAGAAAGAACTCGAGGGCGCCCTGGTCACCCGCTATGACGACCGGTACCAATGGCCGTTGCTGATTGCCCTCGTGCTTCTGGCGATCGAGTTCTTCCTGTCCGAACGTAAACGTCGACCTGCGGAGGTTAACGTTGAGTAACCGCACCGTGAACAAATGCATCTGCGGCCTGCTGATAGTCAGCCTGTTGGCGCCTGTCTCGCCCGTGGCCGCCGAGGACTACATAGACCTTGTCAAAAGGGGCAACAAGGCCTTCAAACAACAGGAATACGATAAAGCCCTGAACTACTACCGCAACGCCGAGACCGACATCCCCGCCTCAGCCGAACTGGACTACAATATCGGCGGGGCACTGCACCAGCAGCAGTCCTATGAAGAGGCGCTCGAAACCTACCAGCGCGCTCTCGGTACCACCGACCCCATGCTTGAAGCCCGCGCTCACTACAACCTCGGCAACACGTACTTTCGCATGGGCGATTACCAGAAGGCTATCGAGAGTTACCAGAACGCCCTCGAAATCGACCCCGAGGACATGGATGCCAAGTACAATCTCGAGGTCGCCCGTCGCATGCTCAAGGAGAATACACAGCCTCAGCAGCAGCAACAGCAACAACAAGAAGAGCAACAACAGGATCAGCAGGAACAACAACAACAACAGCAACAACAACAGGAAGAACAGCAACAGGACCAGCAGCAACAACAGCAGCAGGAACGCCCCGAGGGAGAAGAGGAGCAGCAAGAGCAACAGCAACAACCGCAGCCTCAGGAAGACAAGGAAATGTCCAAAGAGGACGCCGAACGCATCCTCAATGCCCTTCGCGATGATGAACAGGATCTCCAGGAGAAAATCAAACGCCGTATGCGTGTTAGCGGCGACTACTCAGGTAAGGACTGGTAGACTATGGTTGCACGGCAACGTTTGACACAGATGCTCCCCTTCATGTTCGCCGTATTGCTTGTACTGGCGATAACTCCTTGCGCATTGGCTGCCCAGGAGGACCTCCAGGTCGAAGTCAGGCTCGATCGCGATACCATCGGGCTGTCAGAACAGGCCTATCTCCAGGTCACCGTCTCCGGCAGCGTTCAGAACCCGCCCGACCCTAACCTGCCGTCGCTGCCCATGTTCAGGCTGTACCAGCAGGGGCGCTCCATGAGCTTCCAGAGCGTCAATGGTGCCATGTCCACCAGCGTGACCCATCGCTTCGCCCTGGTCCCGACCAAACCCGGCACCTTCCCCATCGAGAACATTGCCGTTGTGCACAACAACAAGCGCTACAAGGGCAATGGTGTCACGCTGACTGTCGTCGACAAAAGCAACGCCACTCCTGAGGAGATCGAACAGCAGGCCCGCGATGATCAGGGCCAGACTAAGGACTACTTCCTCGAAGCCATCGTCGACAACAAGTCTCCCTACGTCAACGAACAGATCACCCTAACCCTCAAATTCTACATCGCCGTACAGCACTTCGGTTCACCTGAACTAACCGAACCCGTCACCACCGGCTTCTGGACCGAACTGCTCGGCAATGAGTCGCCATACTACCAGCGCATCGGCGGTCGGCGCTACAAAGTCATCGAGCGCAAGTACGCACTCTATCCAACCCAGACCGGCGAACTTACCATCGGCCGCGCCCTCATCCGGGTCACCGTCGCCTCGCGCAATCAACGAAGCCGCGATCCGTTCGATGCCTTCGGGGGCTTTTTCGGTCGTGGCGAGACCATTTCTGTCTCATCCAGCCCGGTCAAGATCGATGTCCAGCCTCTGCCGACCGCCGGCAGACCGGCTGACTTCTCCGGCACCATCGGTCGCTACTCAATATCCGCCACCGCCGACAAGACCCAGGTCGAGGTCAATCAGCCAGTCACCGTCAAGCTCGAACTGCGCGGTGTCGGAAACATCAAGGCCATCGCCGAACCAACCATCCCGGACTTGCCCGACTTCCGGATCTATCAGGCCTCGGTCGATGAATCCGTCAATCGTATCAAGGACAAACTCGGCGGCGCCAAGATCTTCGAGGAAGTATTCATTCCCAAGCGCCCCGGGCTGCTGGAGATACCGGCGATCGAATACACGTATTTCGACCCCGATAACAGCACATACCGTCGCATCTCAACCGACCCAATCAGTATCAACGTCACTCGTCCCGAGGGCTACGCCGAGTCAGCCGACATTCCCTATGGTTCCCCCGGCCTGACCCTCGGCAGCGAGGCGCGGGACATTCGATATATCTCTGAGGATATCGGTGAGGTCGAACCGTCCGGCCAACTGGTGCTGTTCAGTCCGCTGTATCTCGGCGTTAACGGGGTCCCATTGCTGGTGCTGATAGGATTGGTCGCCGTGCGCCGGCGGCGCGAGAAGCTCGCCTCCGATATCGGACTGGCCCGCTCGCGCGGAGCCAATAAGGTCGCCAGGAAGCACCTTGTCCGGGCCAAGGCTCTCGCCACCCAGGACAAGGCAGAGAAGTTCTACGCTGAAATCTATCGCGCCGTCACATCATACATCGCCGACAAACTCAATATCTCACCCCACGGGCTGACTACCGACCGCATCAGGCAACTCCTCGCCGAACGAGGCGCCGACCAGGAAACTGTCACCCTGACCACCGACCTGCTCGGTAAGTGCGACTTCGCTCGCTTTGCTCCGGCCTCCATTACCGCCGAGGACATCACGCGGTCGCTGAGTGCAGCCGAGAAGTTGATCACCCGCATGGAGGGGCTGAGATTTGACTAATCTCCGACCATTCATCATAGCTCTGGCTGTGGCCATTTCAACCCACGTTCTTGCTCCCGGCATCGGCTTTGCCCAGTACGATCAATTCTCGGCCGGCAACCAGCACTATGCCAATAAGGAATACGCTCAGGCCATTGAGGCCTACCAGCAAGTGCTCGCACAGGGCGTCGAGTCGGCTCAACTCTACTACAACCTCGGTAACGCCTACTTCAAGCACGGTGATCTCGGGCACGCCATCGCCAACTACCTCAAAGCCCGACGGCTCGACCCGGCCAACGAGAACATTCAGTTCAATCTGGAGTTTGCCCGCCAGTTCACCGAAGTCCAGATGGAAGGTGTGCGCCTGAATCCTATTGACACTTTCCTCGAATCAATCGTCGGACCCTATACTCTCAAGCAACTCGCCTGGCTGTCATCGGCGTTCTTCGTGCTGTTCATCCTGGCCCTCGTCGTGCGCTGGGGGCTTGGAACAGGCGGAAAGGGAATACGCGCCATGGCTGTTGGCTTAGCCGTGCTTCTGCTCGTTTCCGCGCTGCTCACCACCTACAAGTACCGCCACGAGTATGTTCAACAGCGTGCCGTTATCGTCGCCGAGCAAAGCCCCGTCTATACCGGCCCCTCCCGCAAATCCGAGATCGAGTTGCAGGGTGCGCCCGGACTGGTGGTGGAGATACTGGCGGAAAAAGACGGGTTCTACAATGTCCAGTTCGAGAACCAGCGCCGCGGCTGGATCGATTCCAATCTCGTGGCCGTTGTCTGACCACCATCAGCGAACTGCCACCGTCCTGTTATTAGGTTGACACATCGTCGACTCACGTCTATCTTTTTCAGCGATACTGAGATACAAACTCTTTAGTGTGACTTGGCTAATGCTTCTGAAGAATAAGCAGTTCTGGGGGACCGTTGTTGCTATCCTCCTGCTCGCCTGGTGTCTGAAGGATATTCGTCTGAGCGACGTGCAGTCCCTCTGTGACCGCGTCAGCTACATCTATGTCCTTCCGGCCGTCATCAGCGCATTCCTGTTCATGGCGTCTCGAGCTGCCAGGTGGCGACTGCTTATCTCACAGCAGAAGGTGCTCAGGTGGCTGCGCGCTATCGGGTTGTACTCGGCCGGCCAGACTCTCAATGTCATCATGCCGGCTCTGACCGGCCAGGTCGGACGCGTGATCCTCTTCTCCCGGAAAGAAGGACTCCGCAAAACATTTGTCTTCTCAACCATTGTCCTTGAAATCCTTTTCGATGCCCTCAGCCTGCTGGTGTTTCTCATGCTGACCTCGCTCGCCTTCGCCTTCCCTGCCGAGTATAGATCAGTCAGCTACATAATTGGCACCGCCACGTTGCTGGTGCTCGGCATTCTCTATGTCATCCTGCATAATCAACATCGGCTCGAAAATACAACCCAGCGCTGGTGGCGAGACAAGCGTCCCGGCCTGTATGTCGGTATCCGCAAGTTTATTCGTTCCTTCACCAAGGGGATTGAACTGCTGCGCTCCAGCAAGAATTTCGGCGCCGGGCTCAGCCTGTCATTGCTCTCGTGGTTCTTCCACGTGCTAACCGTCTACTTGCTGTTTAGAGCCTTTGGCTTCGATCAACCCTTCGTCGCCGCCGCGGTCGTCATGATCATCAATACCCTGGCCCTGATGATTCCCATCACGCCGGGTAATGCCGGTACGTTCGAGGTCGCCGTCTCCACCTCCCTGATCGCCTTTGGCGTGCCGCGCAGCGATGCTGTCCTGTTTGCATTGGCGCTGCATATCATCGATCTCCTGACCCCGTTCATCTTCGGCTACCTGTACTTGCACACCGAGCGCGTCTCCCTGCGCGAACTGCGCCGCAGCCACCAGGAAAGCCGCCTGTCCGACCAGGTCGATGATGAAGGCCAGTATCTCGACAACGAAGAACTCCCCCACGGCCAGTCAAGGGAGGCCGTATGATCCGATCATTCCTCTACAGACCAGAGCAGCGGGTGCAAACCCTCGAGGGTATCCAGGATTTCGATCGCCTCGCCGCCGAGGATGGCGCCGTCCTGTGGGTCGACATGTGCAAGCCAACCGACCAGGAATCGTACATCCTCACCCATGACTTCCAGTTCCACCCGCTCGCGATCGAGGACGTTATCGCCGAGAAGCCTCGCACAAAAATCGACAATTACGACCGCTATCTATTCATGGTGTTTCAGATTGTTGACTATGTCGGCAGGGAAGAGGATCTGAAAGTCAGCGAAATCGATCTGTTCCTCTCAACAAATACGCTGGTCACTGTCCACTATGACGACCACCGCATCTTCGACTTCCTCTACGACCGAGCCGAACGCGATGAACGCCTGATGTCGCGTGGCGCCGATTTTCTCTTTCATGCCGTCATTGACACCGTGGTCGACAACTACAACTCCACGCTCGATATCCTCGAGTACGATATCGACCAGGTCGAGGACGATGTGCTCGGCGAGCCCGACCGCGATACCGTGAACCTGATCTTTACCCTCCGTCGCGATGTTGTCCAGCTCAAACGGATCGTCCTGCCGCAGCTTGAGGTCGTCAAACGGCTCGCCCGTCGCGACTATCGGCTCATCAGCAAGACCGCCTCGCGATACTTCTCCGATATTCAGGACCACCTCAATCGCGTCAACGACTTGGCCGACTCTCACAAGGAACTCCTCAACTCCTCGCTCGAGGTCTATTATTCTTCAGTCTCAACGAAGACCAATGAGATCATCAAGTTCCTGACCATCTTTACGGTCCTGTTTATTCCGCCGACTTTCCTCGTCGGTCTGTGGGGAATGAACTTCGAGCATATGCCTGAACTGGACTGGAAGTATGGCTACTATTTCGCCATCGGTCTGATGCTGGCGGTGATCCTCTCCCTGGTTGTCTTCTTCCGCCGCCGGAAGTGGCTCTGAGCCCCGTTTGCGTGCAAATTTAACACAGATCTAACCCTGCAGTGAAACAAATCATTTGACGATACGTCTATAGATCATATGTTACATACCGACCGGTAGGTATTTGAACCGCCGGTCACTTTAATTTGTGAAGTGAGGATACGTGAGCGGCAAGAAGATCAAACAAAGCCCTAAACTCCCGGCCGAGCAGCGTCGCCGGCAACTGATGGACTCCGCCTGGAAACTGTTTGCCCAGAAGGGCTACCTGGCAACGACAACCCAGGAGATCGCCACCAATGCCGGAGTCACCAAGGGTGCCCTGTATTTCCATTTTAGGACCAAGGAAGATCTGCTGTTCGAAATAGTCAAAGACTGGCTGACCCAGGCCCGTCAATCGCTGATCGAGGCTACTGATGTGCACATGCGGCCTGTCGATTTCCTGCGGATCCTCACCTTGTCTCATCCTCATCGTCAGGGCAACTGGGCGGAAACGGCCGGATTATGGCTGCAGGCCGTCAGGGTACCCCGCATCAAGGCCTATGCCACACGCCAAATCAATGATTTCCTGGACTTCTTCGTTTCGCGAGTCACCCCTGAGAAATCTCTCTCAAAAGAACAGACACGGCAGTTAGGGCTGCTGATTTTTGCTCTCCACGATGGTTTGGAGATGATACATTACCATTTTGGTAAGAAAGTGAATATCGAATCACTTATTGACTTAACTGATCTGTTGACAAAGCCCGCCGAGCCTGTATCCTCATGCAAGCAGGTCTCGAAAACCGGACAGAAGAAAGGAAAGACTACGTGAGTTACCGTGGCGGTAATTACCTATCGCTCCTGGTCGGTCCACTGGCCATCTCGATTGCGGCCAGCGTTGTGTTGCTGATCGCGTGCTGCCCCACGGCGCACACCGAAACCGTTTTGACTCTGCAGCAGGCCCGAGCGCAGGCCCTCCAACATAACCGGGATTATCTCTCTTCCAGGCAGGATGTGCGCCTCGCCGAGGCCGATGTCAACGCTACGCTTGCCGATGCCTTACCTCAACTCAGGCTCGACGCCGGCTATACGCGCAATATTGAGTCACCCTCGTTCTTCTTCTATGATGACATGGGTAACGCCACTGAGATCCGAACTGCCACCGACAATGCCTACCAGGCGACACTCAGCCTGCGGCAGCCCCTCTGGCAGGGAGGCAAGGTCTTCACGGCCTACGCGATCTCGAAACTCTATCGCCGGTACACCGAAGCCATCGCCCGGCAGGTTGAGGATAATGTTCTCTACAACACCGATGTCCTGTTCTTTCAGGTAATGCTCGACCGGGCCACACTGGAAACATACCTGGCCGCCCACAAGAACAACGTCGCCAACTTGCAGGTAGTCGAAAAGAAGTTCGATCAGGGTCTGGTGTCCAGGTACGAGCTTCTGCGAGCACGAGTGGAAAAAGCCAATCTGGAGCCGATGATCCTCCAAGCGGAATCCGTTGTACGCCTGTCCGAAAAACGTCTCAAGAGCTTCCTGGGTCTGGACCTGCAAGAGTCAATTGAAATCATTGAGCCGGTGGCCGATACTTCCATCGCCAATCTGCCGCCAATGCAGGCCCTGGTCGATTCGGCCATCGCCCGCCGCCCGGAGTCCCGACAATCCGACCTGCTGGTCGATATCAGCCAGAAGGCCATCAGGGTCGCCCGCGGTGGCTATTATCCGAATATCGATGCCGTCTCGGCCTACCAGTGGCAAGCTCAGTCAGAAGACTTTGATCTCTCGCAAAACAATACTCGTTCCTGGACGGCCGGTATCCAGATCAGTTATCCGTTCTTCGAAGGTGGCCGCACCCGCGCCGAGGTCGGCGCCGCCAGGGCCGACCACAACAAGGCACGCCTCAATGACGCCCAGGTCAATGACGACATCCGCCTCGAAGTCGAGGCTGCCTACGACCGGTTGATCCAGGCCAAGAAGTCACTCGATGCGCAGGTGGAAACAATCGCTCAGGCCGAGGAAGGCCTGCGAATCGCCACCCTCAGCTATGAACAGGGATTCGGCACCCAGCTCGAGATGATCTCGGCCCAGGCCGCTCTCACCCAGGCACGCCAGTCACTGGCGCAGGCTCTGTTCTCGTTCAGACAGGCTCGGTCCGATTTGCAACGGGCTACAACCCTTGATATTGAATCACTTTTGGAGCGATAGACAAGACATGAGACAACGACTTATCTCAGCAATGGCAATCCTGACAACACTCGCCCTGACGGCCTGTGGCGACCAGGAGACCGAACCACAAACGCAGTCAACCCAGACGGCTACCTCGGTCCGCGGCATGGTGCTCAAACCGGCCAGCGAGGCTGTCGTCCGCACCTATACGGCCACCCTCGAAGGTGAAAAGCAGGCCGTGCTCTATGCCCGGTTGTCCGAGGCTGTCGAGAAGGTCCACGTTGCCGAGGGCGATCGCGTCAAGGCCGAGCAGGTGGTCATCTCACTTGATAAGCACGGTGCCACCTCCGGCTATCAGGCCGCTGTCGCGCCCTTTCAGAACGCCAAAAAGCTCTATGAGAAAATGAAGTATCTCTACGAACAGGGCGCCGTCAGCGAGACCGAATTCGACCGGGCCGAAACGGACTACGAATCCGCAAAGGCACGCCTTGAGTCAATCGAAAGAATGCTCGACATCCGCTCACCAATCGCCGGTGAGGTGACCAGCCTCAATGTCTCCGAGGGAGACTTTGTCCAGGTCGGGCAGCACCTCGCCACCGTCGCGAGCGTCGAACGAGTTCGGGCCAAATTCCCCGTCAACGCCGGCGAAGTGCAAACGTTTACGGCAGGCGATGAAGTCATCCTCACCTCCGAGGTCGCCGGCGACACCGCTGTTGGTCGGGTCGTATCCATCGCTCGCTCCGCTGACCCGTTGACTCGTGCCTTCATGGTCGAAACACAGTTCGATAACCCCGATGGTATCTTCCATCCCGGTACTTTCGTCCGCATCAAGTACGTGCTCGAACGTCTCGAAAACGTGCTGCTGGTGCCACGTGGGGCCATCCTGATACTTGATGGCACGCCGACAGTATATACGGTGAGCGAGAGTACAGCCCATGCCAACGAAGTGTCAATGGGTGCTGAAATCAACGGTCATGTGGTGGTCACCTCAGGTCTGCAAGCAGGCGACACTGTGGTCGTGCTCGGCCAGGACTACCTCGATGACGGCGCAAAGGTTCGCATCTCGGAACTCGGTGAGTAACACACTATGAAAATTTCAGATATTTCCATACGGCGCCCGGTCTTCGCAACCATGATGATACTGGCCCTGCTCGTGCTGGGATGGTTTTCGTATCAGCAATTGTCAGTGGAGCTCATGCCCAATGTCGACTTCCCCTTCGTCGTCGTGCAGACCGTCTATCCGGGCGCCTCGGCAGAGACGATCGAGACCGAGGTGACTGAGAAGATAGAGGAGGCCGTCAACCGTATCTCGGGTATTCGACATGTGGTTTCGCAGGCACAGGAAGGGTACACCTTCACGTTTGTCGAATTCGATCTGGAAGTCGACGGCGCCGTTGCTTCCCAGGATGTGCGCGAGAAGATCTCTCAGGTCCGTGCCGATCTGCCCGAGGATATCGAGGAACCGATCGTCAGCCAGTTCGATCCTCAGGCCCAGGCGGTGATGTCGATCTCGGTTTCCGGCCGACGCACCCCGCGCGAAATCACGCAACTGGTCAAGGACCGCATACGCCCCCGCCTTGAGTCTGTCAGCGGCGTGGGCTCGGTTGAACTGATCGGCGGCAGCGAACGCGAGATACTGATCATGCTCGACCCTGATCGTATGGAAAGCCATCAGGTGTCGGTCGAGGATGTCCAATCCGCCATTATGCTCTCCAACATGGAAATCCCGGGTGGGCGCGTCGATGAGGCGAAACGCGAGTACCTGCTCAGGTTGAAAGGGCGCCTGCAGTCCGTTGGTGACTTCAATGATATCATTGTCCGCCGCCACGAGGGAATCCCCGTATACCTGTCCGATGTCGCCATCGTCAAGGACACAGTAGCCGAGCAGCGTTCGCTGTCCACCCTCAATGGCAAGCCTGCCGTCGCACTTAATGTCGTTTCGCAATCTGGGGCGAATATTGTTGATATCGCCACAGGTGTGCGTGCTACCATCGAGGAACTGCTGCGCGAGTTGCCGCCAGATATGGATATGCAAATCGTGAATGACAACTCCACCTTCATCATGGACTCCATTCACGAAATCCTCTTCAATATCCAGTTCGGTACGGCGCTCGCCGTGTTCGTCATCTTCCTGTTCCTGTTGGATATAAGGCCGACCATCATTACCGGGCTCTCAATACCGATTTCCATCATCGCCACCTTCACCATCATGAACTTCCTCGGCTTCACCATCAACACCATGACATTGCTGGGCCTCTCGCTCGCTGTAGGGATCCTGATAGATGACTCCATTGTCGTAGTGGAGAATATCTATCGACGAATGCAGGAGGGCGAGAAGCCCATGGTGGCCGCGTTCCGCGGCGCCAAGGAAATCGGCCTGGCGGTTGCAGCGACTACGTTCTCCATCATGGTCGTTTTCCTGCCGGTGGCATTCATGGAGGGCATTGTCGGACGATTCTTCTACCAGTTCGGCATCACCGTGGCATTCGCCGTGCTCATTTCGCTGTTCGTGGCGTTTTCGCTCGTACCCATGCTCGCCTCGCGAACCGGGCTGCCGTCGGAGGATCCCCGGGACCTGGACCCCGCACGCGCCCGTGGCT